>NZ_JBLZFZ010000004.1:0-179937 GCF_050753385.1 Pantanalinema rosaneae CENA516 | reverse complement strand
AGATGTGTATAAGAGACAGCTTACCTCCCCATCTCCCTTACCTCCCCACTCCCCACCTCTCCACTCCCCATTCCCAATTCTTCCGACAACTTAATGTCCCCAACACCCCTTGTCCTGAAATAATGATGCTGGATTGTTTTTGCTCGTCGTTTGCTCAACTGCCACCCGGTAGGGTCTGATTGCCCATGAAGCTTCGATCGTTTTTCTCCGTTCTTCTCGCCCTGGTTGTAGTGCTGCTGCTGACTGGTGCAGGCGGCTTTTACTGGATCATTGCTCACAGTCCCTTAAACCTGTTGGATAGGGGAAAAGCGGCAACTCCAGATGCCGCCATCTTTGTGCCCAAGCAGGCTCCGGCGGTGGTTTCCCTCCTGGTTGAGCCAGAGCGGTTAGAGGCGTTTCGCCAAACGGTAGCGCGACCAGGAGAACGACGGCGTACTCGTGCTGAGTTGGAAACCTTTAAGCAAGGATTATTTGCCAGTACGGGATTGAACTATCAAAACGACGTAGAACCCTGGATTGGGGATGAGATTACCTTTGCAGTGACCGCGTTGGATCTGGATCGCGATCGCAGTAATGGAGCCCAACCGGGTTATTTATTGGCAATGGCAACCAAAGATCCCGATCGTTCCCGCGAGTTTCTGCAACTATTCTGGCAAAAGCAAGCCTTAATCGGCACCGACCTGGTATTTGAGCAATATGAAGGGGTGAACCTGATTTATGGCGAACAGTTGCGGCTCCAGGCGATCGAGGCAGCTCGGCAAGCCGAGTCAGAGGATGAATCTCCCCCTATCCTGCCAATTCCGTCTCTTGCTACAGCGTTAGTTGCAGATAAATTTGTCTTGTTTGCCAACCATCCCAAAGTGCTGCGGGAAGCGATTAATAATGTGCAGGCTCCTGACTTAAATCTGAGCCATGCCAGCTTCTATACCCAGGCGTTGGATAGCATGACCCGCCCCCGGATTGGGCTAACGTTTGTCAACTTGCCCGCATTGGCGAATTTACTCAGTGGGCAATCTCCTGATCGACCCGTGACAGCTACCCCCTTGGAGGGCTACAAGACTCTGGCGATCGCCCTGGAACTGAATCCTCGAGGGCTACTGGCAGAAACGGCGTTGCAACCCATTGGCAATGACCCGATCGCGGCGACTCTAATGAATCCTGTTGCTGCTCTACAATACATTCCCGTCAATAGTCCGTTATCGGCATCGGGAACGAACCTGGCGCAACTCTGGACGGGGTTAGCCGATAGTCTGAGTCGTTATGGCACCGTGTCGCAATTGTTGAATCAACCGCTGATGACATTGGCAAAACGCTGGCAGATTGATTTGCAACAAGAGATTTTTAGTTGGGTCAAGGGCGAGTATGCTCTGGGATTAGTCCCGCAGGATGTTAGTTCTGAGGCTAAACAAACGGCTGTCAGACAAATTCAACCCATGCAGGACTGGATTTTTGTAGCACAACGATCGGATCCGGCGGCGATCGCCCATTTGGATGAAATTGCTCAACAGCAAGGGTTAAGTGTGGGTTCGTTCCAGTTAGGTGAGCAAACTGTCTCCGCCTGGACAAAACTGACTACAACGTCGCGCAATAACCGGACGGATAAAACCCTCCAGGCAAAAGTCCAGGGTGTTCATGCCACCGTTGGCGACTATGAAATTTTCACCACGTCACTGACGGCAATGGATCAAGCCCTGCGATCGCTAGAGAACTCCCTCCCGACCAGCGATCGCTTCCAGCAGGCTACCGAACCGCTTCAGCACCCAAACAACGGCTACTTCTACCTCGATTGGCAGGCGAGTCGTCCGTTGTTGGAACAACAATTTCCGTTACTTCGGATTATTGAATTGGCAGGTAAGCCCATATTTAGCCATCTGCGATCGCTGACCTTGAGTAGCTATGGCAGTGCTTCGGGTGTGCAGCGTGGTGGCGTATTGATTCGGCTGGAATAGGTTGGGGGAGATGGGGAGATGGGGAGCTAAAAGCCTGCCTCACCTGCCTCACCTCCCTTACTTCCCTCACCTGCCTCATTTTCCGATTTTCCACTTGGCGGGTTTGAAGTCAGATTGGATATAGTCTGATCATCTATGGCTTCAGGATCGATCGCGTCATGTTTCAGCCTCATCAAGTTTTACACGAGCGGTATCAATTACATACCCAATTGGGCCGGACTGGAGCCGGACGGCAGACCTGGCGAGCGATTGACTTAGAAACGCAGGAAGCAGTGATCCTAAAGCTGTTGGCGTTTAACCCACAGTTGCAGTGGGAGGATGTCAAGCTGTTTGAGCGGGAGAGTCTGGTGTTGAAGCATCTGGATCATCCCCGGATTCCCCAATATCGGGATTATTTTGCGATCGATGAAGCGATTGGCTCTGGGCTACCCTGGTTTGTTCTGGTACAGGAGTATATTCCGGGTGTGTCGCTGGAAGAGTTTCTCGACCAAAAACGGCGGTTTCGGGAAAACCAGGCATACTGTCTGGCGGAAGATATCTTAGAAATTTTGATTTATCTGCATGAGTTAAGCCCCCCGGTTTTTCATCGAGATATTAAGCCGAGTAATATCATCCTGGGACGGGACAAACAGTTTTATCTGGTCGATTTTGGGGCTGTGCAGGATCGGGCAAAAGCGGAAGGAGCCAGTTTTACGATCGTTGGCACCAATGGCTATGCGTCACCCGAGCAATTGTGGGGACGAGCGGTTGCGGCTTCTGATTTATATGGCTTGGGCACGACATTACTGCATTTGTTGACGGGAATTCCACCTGCCGAACTGCCGCAAGAAAACTTGCGCTTGCAATTTCGCGATCGGGCTTTGCTCAGTCCAGAGTTTGCCGATTGGCTGGAACAATTGGTTGATCCATCCCTGGAGGGTCGCTTCAGTACCGCCCGCGAAGCCCGGAAAGCGCTGCAAACCCATTTAGTTCAGCCTGCTAAACCGACTGATGATACTGTCAACTTGGCTCGTCTAACCTTGCTATCGGTAATCGGCTTGATCATGGGTAGCAGTCTATTGTTCTTGCCAGTTGCGCTACCGCTTCGGTTTAAGGAGATCATTCCATCCAGCTTAAAACCGCCGGAAGTAGAAGGGCAACAAGCGATTCAATCCATCAATCGTCGGCAACAAGCCTATTTTTTGCAACAAAAAAAGTTTGCGTCTACGATCGACTCGTTAAACCCATCTATTGCAACCCAAACCTCGAATTACACCTATTCGCTCGAACACACTGAGCAAGCGGTATTTCACTATGCGGCGGCTCATCGTAAAGGCTTGAGAAGCTATGTCGGTGGTGTGTTTTTGATTCCCTCCAGGTTCAAGCCCTCTCAGTTGGGGCGGTCAACGACAGGTAGGAATAAACCGACGCGTGTGGAAACTCGGGCGATCGTTTGTCAAGGGTTGCTGCCATCCCACCTGCCACCGCCACCACCAGTGCTGAAAAATAACCAACCGATCTGCGTAGCCGGTACCGTTCAAATCAACCCATGAGCGGCTAATTTGCCATTTGCAGAATTTACAGCCAGATTGGATATAGCTAATTTACAGTTTTAGGAAAATTTCAGGATGTTTCAGCCTCTCCAGGTGTTACAAGAGCGGTATCAACTGCAAACCCAGTTGGGGCGAACTGGAGCCGGACGGCAGACTTGGAAGGCGATCGATTTACAAACTCAAGCAACGGTGATCCTCAAGCTGTTGGCGTTTAACCCGCAGTTGCAGTGGGATGATGTCAAGCTATTTGAGCGGGAAAGTCTGGTGCTGAAGCATCTGAATCACCCTCAGATTCCCAAATATCGGGATTACTTCGCGATCGATGCGTCGGCTGGATCGGGGTTGCCCTGGTTTGGGTTGGTACAGGAATACATTCCCGGTGTGACGCTGGAATGGTTGCTGGAGCAAAACCGAGGCTTGCGGGAAGACCAGGCGTATGACCTGGCAAATGCGCTATTACAGATTTTGATCTACCTGCATGAATTAAGCCCACCTGTCCTACATCGCGATATTAAGCCCAGCAACATCATTCTGGGTCAGGATAAACAGTTTTATTTAGTGGATTTTGGGGCTGTGCAAGATCGGGCGAAAGCGGAAGGAGCCAGTTTTACAGTGGTAGGTACACATGGCTACGCCGCACCTGAGCAACTGTGGGGACGAGCGGTTGCCGCCTCTGATTTATATGGGTTGGGCACAACCTTACTCCACTTGCTGACCGGGGTGTCGCCTGCCGAATTGCCCCAACAAAACTTGCGCTTACAATTTCGCGATCGGGCGCGGTTAAGTCCCAAGTTTGCCGATTGGTTAGAGCAACTGGTGGCTCCATCGCTGGAACGGCGTTTTAGAACTGCTCGGGAAGCCCAAACCGCCCTTCAGTCTAATTCAACTCCGCCCACTGCTGCCAAAACCACATCAGATGTCAGTCGCCTAGCTCTGCTCTCAATTCTGGGATTAATGCTTGGGGGTGGCTTATTGGGATTTTCTGCCGTCTCAGGTTCCTTCTTGAATCAGGGAAGGTATAGCCCAGATACAGACAGAAGAGCCTCGGTAGGAAGCATGAACCGCACTCAATATGCCTATTTTTTGGAGTTCGGTCGCTTGGCTCCCAGACTCGACCTATTAGGATTGAGAGAAATGGGTCCGCCAAATAAATCGGACTCCGTCTTTTCCCTCCACTATAGGGATCAAGCCGTATTTAACTATGCAATGCCGATCTATGAAGGGCAGAGCGTTGTAGGAGCAGTGTTTATTATCCCCTCCAAAGTCAAGAGCCTGAAATCTTCAGGCAAGAACTACCAGGCCGACGTGGGCGTTGAGCCACCAATTCAGTCGATCGTCTGTTTCCGCACGAAATCAAGTGCATCCCTGCCTCCACCTCCGGTTCTCAAAGGTGACGAACCAGTTTGTGCCGAAGGTACAGAAAAATGGTCATGGTAACCAATCACGTTAGCACTTGCCCAGTTTGCTGTTCAATGTAATCCAATAACGCCTGATAGGTGGCTGGATCAGCTTTTTGATTGATCACGATCGTCGTACTGCCATCCATCACCGGAAAGGAAATTCTGCCATTGTTGGAGAGGCAAAAGGTCGTGACGCGATCGAGATCAATCACATAGGTATTGCGATCGTAGATAAGTTTGATCCAGTGAGCCACCAGACTGCCCCGCTTTTGAAGTCTTAAACCAGAGAGTTATTAACGATACTTCACAGGTTAAGAGACTTCAGCCGGAGAAACTAGGGAAGCAGCCGTATCAGTCGAAATTTCTGTGGCTCCAGGTTCTGCGACGACGGGATCGAGCAATTGCTGAGTATCTTGAGCTACTTCATCTGCCCCCGTGAAGGGGAGTGACAGAGCTGCCTGGATAAATCCTCTAAATAAAGGATGGGGGGAGCTAGGACGGGATTGGAACTCGGGGTGAAATTGGGTCGCCAGGAAGAAGGGGTGATTTGGCAATTCAACGATTTCTACCAACCGACCGTCTGGGGATGTGCCGCTAATGGTGTAACCCAATTCGACAAACAGATTGCGGTAGGCATTATTGAATTCATAGCGATGCCGATGGCGTTCGTAGATTACTTCTTCCTGGTAGAGATTGAATGCCAGCGTATTAGGGGATAAGCGACAGGGATACAAGCCTAACCGCATGGTACCGCCTAAATCTACGACATCCTGTTGTTCGGGTAACAGGTTAATCACCGGATTGGCGGCATTCGGATCAAATTCGGCACTATGGGAGTGTTCCAGTTGCGCGACATTTCTTGCCCATTCAATCACCGAACATTGCATGCCCAAACATAGCCCCAGGAAGGGAATTTGATGGGTACGGGCATATTCGATCGCGGCAATTTTGCCATCCACCCCCCGAATGCCAAAGCCACCGGGGACAACAATGCCATTCACGCCATCCAGATACTTGGCAGCCCCGTGGACTTCGATATCTTCTGAATTGATCCACCGTAGATGTAAGGCACTACCCAACGCGATCGAGGCATGGCGTAAGGCTTCAATCACCGAGAGATAGGCATCACTCAAGCGCACGTATTTCCCGACGATCGCAATTTCAACATTCCGCGTGGGACGATACAGGCGATCGACCAGGGTTGCCCACTGGCTCAAATCCGGTTGCCGTTGTTCCAGTTGCAGCAAATCGATCACCTGATTTGCCATGCCTTCCTGTTCCAGAATTAAGGGCACTTCATAAATGCTGGCAGCATCCTGGGAGGTGACGACACACTCAACGGGGACATCACAGAAGTTAGAAATCTTTTCCTTTAAACCGGGGGGCAGGGCGCGATCGCTGCGGCAGACCAGAATATCTGGTTGAATCCCGATCGATCGCAGTTCCTTGACGGAATGTTGGGTGGGCTTGGTTTTCATTTCGCCTGCCGAGGGAATCCAGGGCAGAAGGGTGACATGCATATAGACGACATTTCGCCGTCCCACATCTTTGCGGAATTGCCGGATTGCCTCCAGAAACGGCAGGGATTCAATATCGCCGACGGTGCCCCCAATCTCCGTAATCACCACATCGGGATTTTTATCCTTAGCGACCCGCAGCACCCGCTCCTTAATCTCATTTGTGATATGGGGAATCACCTGTACCGTACCGCCTTGATAATCCCCTCGCCGCTCTTTATTCAAGACTGCTTGATAGATTGATCCAGTCGTGACACTATTCAGGCGGGACATCGAGGTATCGGTGAAGCGCTCATAGTGTCCCAGGTCAAGGTCGGTTTCTGCCCCATCCTCCGTCACAAACACTTCGCCGTGTTGAAACGGACTCATGGTTCCCGGATCAACATTAATATAAGGGTCAAGTTTCAAGATCGACACCGAATAGTCGCGCGATTTCAGCAACCGCCCTAAGCTTGCCGCCACAATCCCTTTGCCAATGCTAGAGACTACACCGCCAGTTACAAATACAAACTTCGTCATAAAGGAATTGGGGGAAACACAATAGTCCGGAACGTACCCTGTTCATTCTGCCACATGGATCCAATCAGATCATCCCTGGATCTACAGGCTGTGACTAATTTGAGATGAATAATCATCACAGCCGATCGCACTCTGTTAAGGAATGGGAATTAAATAACTCCGCATCTCTTTGTACGGGCGCGGCATATCCTCCGGGAAGCAAGCTACGGCAGAGATTTTTGGGGCAATGGCAAGGGCTTTTTACCGAATGCCACGCCCCTACGCAAAATTACACCTGAATAAATCTGCAATCCTAACTAGCGATGGCTACACACTGACTGTCCAGGGTGGGGCGTTGCTGGATCACTGTTCACTTTAATTACACGATCGCTCCAGATCACAGAACTTCGGCACAATTGAAAAGCACATAATCAAAGACAGCTTTCCGTTACGGTTTATGAGTCAGCGATGTGGTCTATGGGGCGTTTGCCTGTCTTGCCTCAGTTTAGGAACAGTGGTAGCTCCGGTGGAGAGAATGCCAGTTGCCAGTGATCTAATTTCTCCGGCGCTAACTCCAGCGATCGCGCAGGCGGCTGACTGGAAAGCCTTTCGAGGTAGAGGCGTAGAATTATGGTTGCCGAACTACTACCGGGGCGGCAGTCCCAGTGCAGTAGATGCCAAAGGCTTGATTGCGGCGATTAAAGGGCTGGGGACAGAGTTTGCTCAAATTGCCCAAATGGTGGAGAACAATCCCTCAACATTTGTCCTGTTTGCGGTTGATCCACAACTGAATGCGACCGGTGGTGTCACCAACGTTTTAGTGGCAGCGGAGCAGGTTGCCCCCACGCTCACCTTAGAGGGCTATTTAACCGCTTTGGCAACGATTCTGCCTGCCCAAATTCGCATTGTCGATCGTCAACAGGTGACAATTCAAGGACAACCTGCCGGACGGCTAGTGACGGAAGCTAGCTCTCAAGGAGTCCAGGTGAAGCAACTGATCTATGTGATCAAGCAAGCTCACACCGTTTGGACAGTCGGCTATTCTACGGCAGCCGAGGATTATTTGCAGCACCTTCCTGTATTTGAGCGGAGTATGCAGACGTTTAAAGGTGAGGCAGAGGTCGTGATTAGTCAGCAGTGAGGTGATGCACCACAACTCGATTGCGTCCCGATGCCTTCGCTTGATAGAGTGCCGAGTCGGCTTGATCTAACAGAACTTCTAGACTGGGTACCTCGTGATCATAGGCAGAGATGCCAATGCTAATGGTGATACTAAATGACGATTGGCTTGGAGAGGAGTCATCGGTGGAAATCACGGTACTCTCTACCGCCTGACGTAATCGCTCAGCCAGCGCGATCGCGCCTTCCAGGGGGGTATCAGGTAGGATAATCAGGAACTCCTCTCCTCCAATGCGACCCAGCAGATCAATACTCCGCACTAATTGTTGGCATAGCCCTGCCAGCAGACACAGCGTGACATCACCCATACTATGACCGTAGGTGTCGTTGATGCGTTTGAAGTGGTCAATATCGAATATCAAAACAGATAAGGGACGATCGTAATGGTGAGCGCGTGAAAAGGCTTTTCTGCCTGCTTCCAGCATGTGGCGACGATTGCTAATCCCGGTTAAGGGATCCGTAATGGCTTGGTGGCGATACTGTTCTTCGCGCTGACATGCCAACTCATATAACCGAGCATTCTCCAGGACCAGTGGATCAAACCCAACTTCACTAGATTCTGCTTTGTCCACTAGCTCGTACTGGGATTGGGTGATGTGATGTTCCAGATCAAAGGACTTACGATGCAGGAGAAAGGTTTTGTTGTGTTTATCGGCTAGATAGTACAAACAGAGATTGAGCGGACAGGACAAAAAGGGATTTTCAGCCACGTCAAATAGTGTCTTATACGCCTCCATCCCATAGAGATCTTGCCAAATGTAATTCTTACCCTGGTCGGCGGATTCAATGATGAGTGTTTCAGCAAAGCCGTTGTCTACAAATAGAGTCATCAGACGAGTTAAATCATCCAGATTACCCTGTTCTTCAAAGTCAAAATTATGGGCTTGTAAATACTCAATAATTTCTTTGCCCACATCTTTGAGGATTGCGCTTTGGGCAAACACGTTATATTTAGCCAGAACTTTACCAAAGGCAACTAAGACAGCCTCGTAAAGCGTTTTATGAAAATCGTTCATTATTTTTTTTTGATACCTGCCACGATAGTGATAGCAACCTTGAAGCCGCGATCGCGAATTTGATTGGTAGGCGTGGGGGTGGGGAGAGGACTGCCACGCAGGGGATGCGGCGGCTGTGAGCCAATTCAAGAGTGATATTCTCTGTATAATGCGAATCTTGCTTGCCGACCACAGGGAACTCAAGGAAAATTCGGCTACGCGATCGCTCTGTCACCAGGTCTACTGGAGAATTGGCGTGGAACGGTGGGGAATCAGCGATCGGCTGGTTGATTGAGGTTCGCCCTCAACTGAGAATCCGGATGGCTGAAGGCAGCCTGAGTGGTGCTGAGGTGAATTAGGCTAAGATCATGAAGAAACGGTAAATTCTGAGACAAATTTCCGTGAATGTGCCTGTTGCGTCTGGAAGTCGTGTTTACATGGGTAGGCATAGAGGCGAGTTGACAGACAGGAGATTTGAGGGAACCTGGCATACTTAAGCAAATTTTTCTCCTGTTCAGCCAATCTAACTTGATACCATTTAGCTGTCTGGATCTGGCGGTGGATCGAGTCTAGCGAAGTTTTTGGGTGCATCTCACTTCCACCGACCAAATGCTCTACTTGCACATCACGTATAATTCACTGCTTCCATTTGTGAAACAGTGTAGAGAGTTTGATGGTATACGAGATGAAACCTCCGTTTTATTAATCGCTTTTTAATCTGAAACCATCAGAATTACCATATCTTCTGAGCGGTTGCTGGCTGCCTCAGTTACCAACTGCAAAGTTAAATGCTGACTTTGTACCAGCAACTATGGTGCAATTCACATTCTTTATTGTTAAATATCCAACTGATTGAATTTTGCCCAGCTATTCCAGAGGAACACCGTTGTGGAACTGCTTTCTCCATCTGCTAATAGTCTGTCTCCCTTAAACCCTACCCCTACCCCCCTATTACCTCCCGATCCGTTAACCGCTGGTGCGGCACCACTGCCACCATTAACGGCATCCAGTGCTTCGTGGCTATTTATCGACTCCACCCTGGATAACTATCAGGACTTAGTGGCAGGGGTGAGTGCTGGCACTCAAGTGGTTGTGTTGGATCCAGTTCAGGATGCGATCGCCCAAATTACCCAAACCCTGACAGGGCAAAGGGGGATTGACAGTTTGCACATTGTCTCACGGGGATTTAGTGCAGGCTTACAAATTGGTAATACGCGGCTAGATAATACAACTCTGACGCAATACACCAGCCAAATTGCCTCCTGGAGAACCGCGTTGTCTGCCACTGCCGATATTGTGATTTACGGCTCAGAGGTGGCGAATGATCCGTTATTATCCCAACGTCCTACCCCCTTCTCTCCGACTCCGTTTCTGGTGCGATTGGCTCGGTTGACCGGGGCGGATATTGCAGCATCGACTGATGTCACAGGCAGTTTAGATCTGAATGGCAACTGGGATTTGGAATATACATTCGGACAGGTAGAATCAACGATCGCTTTTGACCCTGTAACTCTGGCAACCTACGATTCAACCCTGTCACTGACGATTACGCCCACGGGTGAGACACTCAGTTATGCCAATAATGCTCCGGGGGTTGCCATTCAGGTTGCCAGTAATCCGGCGACTTCCCCCAGTTCCCCTACAGCACTACCGTTAAATCTGAGTATAGAAGCGTTGTAATCCCGCGATCGGGTCTGGTTTCCTCTAGGATTGTAGAGTAGCGACCTGCAACGGAACCGTAGATTTGTGACTCAGACTAATCCTGCTAGTACCGATCATTCCCCCCTTTACCGCACTCCTTTGTATGATTTGTCTCTGGAACTGAACGCCCGGATGACAGAGTTTTCGGGGTGGGAAATGCCTGTGCAATTTAGCGGCATTACTCGCGAACACCAGGCGGTGCGAACCAGTGCAGGCATGTTTGATATTTCCCACATGGGCAAGTTTACGTTGACCGGGAACAAGGTACTGGAACAGATCCAACGCTTAGTACCGTCTGATCTGAGCCGATTACAGCCCGGACAGGCACAATACACGGTACTGCTGAATCCCCAGGGTGGCATTATTGATGATTTGATCTTTTATTACCAGGGATTAGATTCGGTCGGTCAAGAACGCTGGGTAGTGATCGTCAATGCGGGGACGACGCAAAAAGATAAAACCTGGCTGCTCGAACAATTGGATCTGACTGCGATCGAGTTTCAAGACCTATCCCAGGATAAAGCGCTGATTGCGGTTCAAGGTCCCCAGGCGGTTGCCCATCTGCAAGAGTTTGTCAGCGAAGATTTGTCTGGGATTAAAGCCTTTGGGCATCTGGAAGCGACGGTGTTAGGGCATCCCGGTTTTCTGGCGCGAACTGGATACACGGGAGAAGACGGGTTTGAAGTCATGGTCGATCCAGCCGTCGCGGTAGCTCTGTGGCGATCGCTGTTGCTGGCTGGTGTGACTCCCTGTGGCTTGGGTGCGAGAGATACGTTGCGGTTAGAAGCGGCGATGTGTCTGTACGGTCAAGATATTGATGACACGACGACACCGTTAGAAGCCGGACTCGGTTGGTTGGTTCACCTCGACAGCAAAGGGGCGTTTATCGGTCGCTCGGTGTTAGAAACTCAAAAGCAAGCGGGAGTCCAACGGCGATTAGTCGCGATCCAAATGCAAGGGCGGAATATTGCCCGTCATGGCTATTCGGTGCTACATGAGGGTTCTGTGGTGGGTGAAGTCACCAGTGGCACCCAATCCCCTACATTGGGTTACGCGATCGCTCTAGCGTATGTCCCAACTGCCCTATCTAAACCGGAACAAATTCTAGATGTGGAAATCCGGGGGAAACAGTATCCCGCGATCGTGGTGAAGAAACCGTTCTATCGCCGATCGGCTTAGTCACTCACCCTTCGTTTCCCTCCCAACCAATGCTTGAGGCTGCTAGCAATTCGCTTGAGTGCCATAACAGTTGTTCCTGTACGTCATCCAACTCAATATGCTCGTCCAGCATTGCTGTGATCATAGAGTCCGTTTGTAATGGATCGACTGATAATTAGAAGTTGCTCTATGACAACTCAATTGCGATCGCTCAACAGGTTATGTTAGCTACGATCGATTAAGAAGTGATTAGATCATGAACTAATCGCAGACACAAAGATCTGTCAACGATTTTGGTTGAAGCTGCGATCGTTAATGATGAAGTGAGTAGATTACATTGGAGGCAGGATGAGAGCGATCGAAACCACTGGAACAGTGAATGAACAAGGGCAGCTATGTCTGGATCATCCCCTAAATGTCGCTGAAACCCAACGAGTACGTGTGATTGTACTCCTAACAGAAAGTGAAGGCTTAGAAGATGAAGCTGATGAGCCAAAGGAAAGCGTTCTAGAGGGATTTCGCCAAGCCTGGAAAGAAGCGCAAGCAGGGCAGACGATTCCGCTTGAGCAGTCATGGGATGGCATTGATGTCTAACAATTTACCGCCCATTAAAGTACAAGCTGTACCTGAGTTTCAACGAAGATTAGTTAAGCTCGCAAAACGGTATCACCATATTCGTGATGATATTCAGCCAATTTTTGAATAACTGCAAGCGGGAGAACTAATTGGCGACTAGATTCCGGGCACAGGATATATCGTTTTCAAAGTTCGAGTCCGAAATAGTGATATACAGAAGGGTAAAAGTGCAGGCTATAGGGTGATATACCAAGTTGAAACATCGGCAGTTATCTTGCTATTGCTGATTTATTCCAAGTCAGATCAGTCAGATGTAACAGTGGAAGAAATTAGAGATGCGATCGCTACCAACGCGTTGAGCATAGATCCCACTGATGATGGATCTACCGAGACTTAGAATGTACTCTATGGCAAGTCAATGGCGATCGCTCCATAAATAACCTGTTCCTTCAAATCTAAGAGGGCATAACAGTAAATAAAATCACACTTCTTAGATCCATCAAGATTAAGAGTTGAACCCCCTTAATTTTTGCCAGAATAGATCATAGTTATCTGAATAATTCCTATCTCTAATGACCTCTGTTCTTCCCAATGTTCTGACGCTAGAAGAAATAGCCGATTATCTCCGGTTGCCATCTGAAGTTGTGGCAGAGCAAGCCTCGGAAGGTAAGATTCCAGGTCAGTATATTAATCATACCTGGCGGTTTCTCAAGCTCGCGATCGATGATTAGCATTGTCAGATGGCAGGCTTAATTGTTGAAGTTGAATCATCCAAGCCGGATTGCCGTAAATTCCATTGAGTAGGGCTGGAACACTGAGATCCGCGTCTAGCGATTCCCAATGTAGCCCTATACCAGAGGGCGTAACTTCGACAGTCGCTAAATCGTTAGGAGTTGCACCTGCTAACCCTTGCCCTAATTCGGCTGGAAAGCTAAAAATTGCTCCATGTTGCAGATGAATTACGATTCTGCCGGACTCCGGATCGTAATAGGCAGATTCAGCCCTTGGTTCACAAAGGCTAGAAATAATTGCCTTCTCTCTAGCCTGAACAATCTGCGATCGTAAATTAGTTGCGTCCGAGCTAATGTTATCCATGAATTTCTCTCCAGGCTGCCAGCAATTTCATTTGATGAATTTGAACGAGCTGAAGCGCTTTAGCAATATTCTTATTACTTATATCTCCGTAGACCTGATCAATAAGAGGGGCTTCTGTATCGCTCCCTAACTGAATAATAACTTCACCATCAGCCTTAAAAACATGAACATGGCGAGGTAAATGATCGTTTGGATAAATCACGATGCGAAAGCCATCTTCACGATGTACTGTTGGCATCTTAAACTCCCTTCTATCATGAAGATCGTCATCATGAGGACTTTCCACTTTAGGAGTTAGCCTAGTCTAATCAATGACGATTGTGACCATTGAATCAGAAATTGGGTGAGAGCTATTGGATTTATTTGATCGCCATCGACAGGAGATTACCGAGGCAGAAGCGCCGTTAGCGGCTCGGATGCGACCGCGTACCCTGGATGAGTTTGCCGGACAGGAGGCGATTATTGGGCCGGGGCGGTTATTGCGGCGGGCGATTCAAGCCGATCAATTGTCGTCGTTGATCTTTTATGGACCACCGGGAACAGGGAAGACGACGCTAGCCCGAATTATTGCTAACACCACAAAGGCGCATTTCATCGCGATTAATGCGGTGTTAGCGGGGGTGAAGGAAATTCGGGAGGCGATCGCGGCGGCGCAGGACAAACGGGGGATGTATAACCAACGCACGATTCTGTTTGTGGATGAAGTGCATCGGTTTAATAAAGCGCAACAGGATGCTTTGTTACCCTGGGTGGAAAATGGCACCGTGATTCTGATTGGGGCGACCACCGAGAATCCCTATTTTGAAGTGAATAAAGCGCTGGTCAGCCGATCGCGAATTTTCCAACTCAAGCCCCTGGATGAATCGGGATTACGCCAAATTGTGCAGCAGGCATTGGCGGATCGCGATCGCGGCTACGGCAAGCTGAACGTGCAACTGGATCGGGAGGCACTAGATCATCTGGTGAATGTGGCGAATGGCGATGCCAGAGCGGTGTTAAATGCGTTGGAGTTAGCGGTTGAAACTACGCCACCCGATGCGGAAGGAGTGATTCAGATTACCTTAGCCGTGGCAGAAGAATCGATTCAACGGCGAGCGGTGCTGTATGACAAGGAAGGGGATGCCCACTTTGATACGATTAGCGCCTTTATTAAAAGTGTGCGCGGTTCCGATCCGGATGCAGCGTTGTATTGGTTAGCCCGGATGGTATACGCCGGAGAAGACCCGCGATTTATTTTTCGGCGATTGCTGATCCTAGCAGGAGAAGATGTTGGGTTAGCTGATCCGAATGCGATCGTGGTAGTGAATGCCTGTGCGGAAGCGTTCGATCGCGTCGGCATGCCGGAAGGACGTTATCCCTTAGCGCAGGCGACGTTATATCTGGCAACCACCGCTAAATCGAATAGTGTGATGGGCTTCTTTGATGCACTGGCTACCGTCGAACAGGAGCGAGAGGCGGAAGTCCCCAATCCGTTACGAGATGGTAATCGGGACAAACAGGGATTTGGTCATGGAGCGGGGTATTTGTATCCCCATGCCTATCGCGATCATTGGGTGGAACAGCAATATCTCCCCAGTTCCTTGCAGGGACAGGTGTTTTACCAACCCTCGAATCAGGGCTACGAAGCCAAGATTCAAACGCAAGTAGCTCGGCAACGGGAAGCCCAGTTAGCCGCTCTAGTTGAGAATCCAGCCGTGGCAGAAGTGCTGACCTTTAGCCCCACCAACTCTACTCAAGAACGCTGGTTGCAACGCACCTTAAGTCAGGTCGGCGACCAATTAGCCCAGGTACGCGATCGCGTTTTCGCCCTGGCCCAACCCCAACGCCATTATGTGATCTTAGATTTGAATGCGGGGAGTGGTCTACTCACTTGGGAAGCAGTGCGCCAGGTGCCGGAAGGTGGCGTGTATGCCTGTGTGCAAACGGAGCAGGACGCGATCGCGTTACAGGAACAGGCGTTAGCCTTACCAGAGTTACAACGTCCGATCGTGTTGCAAGCCGAGCTAATCGAGTTACCACAGGTGTTAGCTCAACAGGTTCCTGGGATTCAGTACGATCGCATCATCGGCAGAAATGCGTTGCTTCAAGCCATGCAACGATCGCAGGCGACAGCAGGTAGCGATCAAGCGACATTACTTCATGCACTGACTCAATTACTATCGCCGCCGGGACAATTGATTCTGGCAGAAACCCTACCGCGATATACCCAACGGCTGTATCAATTGCTGGAGCGCGATCGCGTAGGTACACGCCTCTACAATCGCTGGGTGAAGGCGGAAGAAGCGATTTATCAGAATCCTAGTGATCCGTTAGTTAATTGGGATGTTGAGGATCTGACCGCTTGGTTGCACACGGCAGGGTTAACGGCTGGGATTCAGGTGGACATGATGACCACGGAGATCCGCATTACTCCCGCTTTATTCAAACGGTGGTTTAGTCCAGGGAGCGATCGTCCTAGTTACCAAGATCATCTCAGTCAAACACTATCTGAAGCTGAAATCACCAAGATTCGCGAGGCGTTGATCACCACGTTGAATCAGCAGCAGGTGCAATGGTCAAGCGCGATCGCGTTGATTCAAGCTCAACCTTCAGCCCTAAGTTTATTAGATGCCAAATAAGGTTTGTAACCGCTTACGAATTCGCAGTAACGGATTGCCTTCAGTCAATTCATCCGACAAGATGCCCATTTCCCGCAGGGTTTGCTGCCGTTCCAACAGTTTTTGTGCCATTTGATCGGCAAGTCCCTGATGGTTCTGGAGGAGACGTTGCAGGTCATTGCGCTCAATTACAAACAAAATTGAATCTTCTAAAGTGCGTACTGTTGCCGATCGGGGAATCCCCATTAACAGCGACATTTCGCCAAAAAATTCGCCTTCGTTTAAGGTGGCAATGTACTGTTCAACGCGACGGGAAAAAATTTCTACCGATCCTTTCAGAATAATGTAGAACGAATCCCCCGGTGCGCCCTCCTCACAGACCACTTGTTCCGCCGGAAATAGTTGTCGATAGCCATATTCGATTAACTGGAGAATTTCTACATCTGAACATTGCTCAAAGTAACTAATCCGTCGCAGCAAGTCCCGCAATGCCATGTTGCCGGGGGATGGGGGTGCAGCTTTCCTACTATCGATTGGGGCAGATTCGATCGTGTGAGCCGTTTTCCCGTTTTCGGAGTCTGGTTGACTCAGGCTGAGTAACGCTGGAGACAAATCAGAGAGATTGCGAATATACAGATCCCGTTGCGGAAAGGGCACCTCAATCCCCCGGCTACGAAATTCCTGCTCAATCAAAAAATTCAACGCGCTCTTAATTGGATCACTCTCCGGGGGTTGATTGATCCAGACCAGCAACTCAAATTCCAACGCACTATCCCCAAAATTCTGGAACCATACGCGCGGAGGGGGATCTGACAATACTCTTAAGTCTTTACGAGCGGCTTCCAGCAGGGCTTCTGATACCAAAACCGTATCACTGCCATACGCCACACTGACGGGGACGTGCAATCGACAGCGGGGATCACGATAGCTCCAGTTAACTACGTTGTTCTCCACAAACCGGATATTCGGCACAATCACAAACACGCCATCCTGAGTTCTGACTGTGGTCGATCGAATCGAAATATTCTCAACCGTACCCCGCAAATCATCGACTTTGACAAAATCTCCAACCCGGATTGGTTGCTCGACTAACAATGTCAGACCACTAATGAAATTACTCGCCAGGTTTTGTAGCCCAAAGCCAATCCCAATCCCAACCACACCCGCAAATAAGGTCAATGAGGTCAGGTTAACTCCAGCCGTTTGTAGCACGACAATAAAGCCGAAGGCGGTCAACAAATAGCGGATAAACGAAGCGGTGACTTCACGACTGCCGCGATCGAAGCCCATTTTGACCAGTAATCGGTGCTTAATCCAATTACTCAGTCCTCGGGCGACCCAAAAGACGGCAATACTGATCACCAGTAGGGTCAGGATTAAGTTGAGGGAATATCTTGTCCCACCCACCTCAAACATGGGTGTGGCAAAGACTTCTATAACTCCAGTAAAAATTTCCTTGAGTTGCTCAGTAATCCAGTTCATTTAGGGCAGTGACGGGAGGAAACGTATCCAATTATTGTGGCTGGAGAATCTAGGACACGTCTATAGCCTCCGTCAGCGTCGTCGCCACCATACGGCTAATGCTGCCCCAAATCCCAGTAAGGGCAAAATCCCGATCGCTGTCCATTTGGCTAATCCTTCCTGCGAGGGCGTAATTAATAGGCGACGGTTTTTGGCTTCCTTTGGACGAATTGACATGGCTAGCTGATCCTGCTGACTCAACCACCGCACCGAGTTGAGAAACACATCGCCATTGACCACCTGTTCAAATACACCATCCGTCGCAAAGCTGGAGTTGCCGATGACGACGAGGCGGGTTTGGGGAACTGAGGAGGTGGAGGAAGATGAGGGAGTTGGGGAGGGAGAGGGAGTTGGGGAAGGTGAGGGAGATGGGGAAGGTGAGGGAGATGGGGAAGGTGAGGGAGATGGGGAAGGTGAGGGAGTTGGTTCTGATTGGGAACCTGGGGAATTACTGGTGGAATTACTTTCGGTTTTAGGAGGGGCGGTTTTGGCGGGATCAACGGGACGACTGAGGGCAACTCCCAGGACGATCGAGCCTGGTAGATCGGTGTCTTGATTGAATTGGGGGGGAGCGGTTTTTAGATCGCTTTCTGCCCAACTATTTTCGTCGGTATACAACAGGGGAGTGGATGTAATGCCATCAACGGCGGTGATAATTAGCGGACGTGCCAGGGGATAGAAGGATCCGTTGGTACTGCCAAAATCGCGGGTAATGGGATGATCACCGTATTGCGTGACTAATGGATCGGCGGGACCCAGGTTAATTAATCTGCCGCGACCGGAGGCATCTAAGACGATGCGGTTGTCTAAACTCACGCCCCAGGGTTTTAGCAACGTATCCAGGTTGGGATTGGTGTTGGGATCGAGCATTAACAGAAGGTTGCCCCCACGATCGAGATAACTCTGTAATGCCTTGACTTCGGGGTCTAACAAGGGCTTTTGAGGACCCGCGACCACGACCACATCGGCATCCTGCGGAAATTCTGCGGTTGTGCCTAAGTTCAACGGTTGGACGGTGTAATTCTTATCAGTCAAACTTTGGACGGCTTGGGTCATTGCTCCCCGACCTGACTCGATCGGGCGTTCCCCATGTCCTTGCAGAAAATAGACTTGAATCGGGCGATCGTTGCTAATCCGTTCGATCGCGTTGGTCAGCTTTGCTTCCGATAGCCGTTCCACGACCTGATTTTCTTGGGGCACTTCTACCGTTTGCACAAACTGCCGCCGGTTGCCAGATTCAATAAACACATCACCCACGTTTTTCATCTCAAAGGATTGCACTAAGGTGGGTTGGGCGATCGGGTTAACGAACTCGAAGTTAAACTGCTGCCCCTGATGACGGTAGCTTTCCAGTAATTCCCGGTCTTGGGGATGCTGCTGGGTACTGAAGACCACTACTTTCACGGGTTGCTTCAGGTTACGGACTAATTGCTGGGTTTCGGGTGCCAGGGTAAAGATACGGCTATCCGTCAAATCAACTCGTCCGCCATACCGAACGGCGAGAAAGTTAATTAACCCTAAAATCACTAACACCGATACAGTGGCAATCAGCGCATTCGTACTGGCTTCGGTGGAACGGCGTTTCCAGAAACCGGGCTGCGACAGGTCAACTCCCGTTAACCCGAGGGACAATAACCACAGTCCGATCACTAGAATTCCCAGAAAAATCATGCCCATGGGGATCGGACTCCAGACTCCGGCAACAATCCCGGCGGTAATCCCCGCCACAATCAGCATGGGTCCTAACCAAACGACATAGTTTAGATATTTGAGATAAGGAGCGATCGCTTTCATGGGGCAACCCAAATGAACATGAATAATTTTGAGCTAATTTGAATCTAGTTCCCCCCAGAATTGGGGGGCTAGGGGGGCAGTTACGGTAACAGGTTGGACTGTTGAAACACCCTCTAACTTCGTTGGAAGCGCAGGGCTTCGATCGATTGGGCGGTCAGAAACACTCCCAGCACAATGTAACTGGCAAACAGCACCAGACTGCCGGTGTCCAATACCCCTTGAACTAAATTGGTGTAGTGCTTCAACAAGGAAAGATGTCCCAACGCATCCCCCACTACTCCACCCACACTCTTAGCCACCAAATCAATTCCCCAGAGCAGCAAGACCAGCGCAAAGGTAAACACGGCTGCCAGGATGGTGCTATCGGTCAACGACGACACAAACATGCCGAGTGAGAGAATGGCGGCGGCCAGGAGTAATAGTCCGAGATGGGCAACTAATACTGTCGTAAAGTTGAACGGTGGATTGGAAGCATTGAAGACGATCGCTTCATAAATCAGTAACGGCAACAGCATGGTGAGAAAGAAGGTGACAACGCCTAATAGTTTGCCGATCGCCACCATCCAATTGGTAATCGGGGACGTAGCCAGTAACTCCAAAGTGCCGCGTTTCCGTTCTTCGGCATACAGTCCCATAGAAAGGACAGGCAGGATGAAGAGTACCAGCGATCCCAATGTGCCCAGAAAGAATTGCAGGAAGGTGTAGGGCACATCGATCGGAAAGGGGGTAAAGCCAAATTGCTGTGCCCGTAGATCACTACTGGAGGCTTGCCCAATTAGCCCCTGATCGCCGAATAAAATACCCGCAAAGAAGATGCCAGCAATTAGCCAAAACACACCTGCCACGGTATAGGCTAGCGGGGAGGCAAAATAACTCTGGAGTTCTTTGCGATAGATCGCCAGAATATTACTAAACATCATCTGCATTTAAACGGCGGCTCCTGAACTGGGTGGATCGGGGTCAACATCGGCTTCCGTATTCGGTGGATCGGGATCAACATCGGCTTCTGTCGCTAAAGCGGCGGCTTGATCTGCATCATCGCGGCTTGCCGGATGGTTGGCGGCTGGCGACTCAGATTCCGGTGCATCCTCTGCTGCCAGGTCAGCCCTAGATGAACTTGTCACCTCTAAGGGTTGTTCCGTGGTTGTCAGTTGTAAGAACACATCTTCCAAACTGGCTTGGACTCGACGCAGTTCATACAGTCCCAAGTCGGCGGTGACGATCGCGCTCGCCAGATCACGCCCACTTAAACTGGTATCTGGTTCGGTAGTGACTCGGACTTTGTAATGATGTTCGGGTAGCTCTGCGGTCATGGCGACCAGCGATCGCACTCCAGATAGAGATTGCAGCGATCGCTGAATGGTTTCCCAGTCGCCCTCTACTTCCAACTCGTAGCCCGATCCTTGCGTTAATTGATGGGTCAGCGACTCCGGCGTATTCGTCGCGACAATTCGCCCCTGGTTAATAATGGCAACGCGGCTACAGGTCATACTCACCTCCGGCAGAATGTGAGTAGACAGAATTACGGTATGGTCGCCAGCCAATTGTTTAATTAAATGCCGCACTTCGATAATCTGGCGTGGATCCAGTCCTACCGTTGGTTCATCCAGAATGATCACAGGTGGATCATGGACGATCGCCTGAGCAATGCCGACCCGTTGGCGATATCCTTTCGACAATTTGTGGATCAACGTTTGCCGTTTTTCGGTTAATCCACACCGCTCCAGGGCGGATTGAATTTGTTGGGGACGATCGCCCGCACTCACCCCTTTAATCTGTGCCACAAAGTTGAGAAATCCAGCGACGGTCATGTCTGGATACAAGGGTGGGTTTTCCGGCAGGTAACCAATCCGCTGCCGCACAGCTAGCGATTGCTCGTGTACTTCATAGCCTGCTACCTTGGCGGTTCCCGAACTGGCAGGTAAATATCCCGCCAAAATTCGCATCGTGGTCGTTTTGCCCGCGCCATTCGGCCCCAGAAACCCCAGAATTTCTCCGGGTTCTACCTGAAAGGTGACATCCTCGATCGCGGCAGTTGACCCATACCGTTTACTCAGATGCTCAACATCAATCATGCTCACCTCAAGATCTGTTGGGAATCGATCGTCTATCACGACTGACCATTGCCCATGTTAGATCCTGAAGGGAACAATTGGGTTGTTCTGAAATTCTCCGGATACTATCCCCTTGTTTGGGAAGAAGGGATGTAGATGGTCTTGAAATTTGGAATCAGCTTATGCATCGCCGTTCTATTCTGTCCGACCCGATCGCTCGCTACCCCATGATCCAATGGGTGTTCCCCCGGTTCAAACAGGTACAGACCGCTTTTTGCCAACCGGAGTCACCGGAGACAGAGACAGAATCTACGCAACTCACGGCGATCGAAGTGCTAATGCGACCGGCTTGAGTCTTCCGCATCATCAAAGCGAATGATATCATCCTCGCCCAAATATTCGCCATTCTGGACTTCAATCATGACTAGAGGAATCACGCCCGGATTTTCTACCCGATGGGGTGTACAGGTAGGTACATAGGTAGACTGTTTCTGTACCAGAATTTCCTCTTTGCCATCACATATTACTTTTGCTGTACCCGACACGACAATCCAATGTTCGCTTCGGTGATAATGCATTTGGGTGCTGATATGATTACCAGGTGCTAACTCAATCCGATTAATCCGGTAATGGCTACCTTCCTCTAGTTGCGTTACTGTGCCCCAGGGACGCACTCGCATTACGTCAGCCTCGTTTCCAGACGGTGAATGCACCAGCTCTTGGTTTTCTACCTGCTTGCTCATCGTCTTAATTCCAAAACCCACCCCTATATTTTCTGCCAAAATGCTGGAAAAAGCCCGATTCTTCCGCCAGTTTGCAGCATTACTCAATGCCGGATACTCGGTACCCCAGAGCTTGAGTATGGCAGGCAAGCGCTGTAGCGATAAGTTTCAACGCTACTTAAAGCAGGCAGGTGCCGAGATTGATGCTGGTAAAGATTTAACGACGGCGTTACGCACAAACCCACCCCAGTTTGATCCCTGGACACTCAGCCTCCTGCGATCGGCGGAAGCCAGTGGAGCGTTGATTGAGGTATGTGAACGGTTAGCGGTGGCGGTAGAAACGCAACATCAGCGCCAAAAGCTCTATCGATCGGTGGCTTTATCCACAGGAGCCATTCTTTTATGTACATTGGCACTCCTGTTATTTATTGTCTCGGGTGGTACTGGATTTCTAGTCAGCCCGATTTTTTGGTTGATTGGGTTAATTCTAACGATCGCGCCGATCGCGGCAACGATGTTGGGCAGTACCAGTAACGTCAGTCAAACCTGGCATTCTGTTGCTATCGGAATTCCGCCCTTAAAGGATTTGGAAGCGGCACGATCGATGGTGATTTTCTCGGAATTGGAATTACCCCTCCGGTGTGGGCTATCGATTTTGCAGGGGGTGGATTTACTCCGTCCCCGCATTCCCGACCCGGAACTGGCGAAAGCGTTATCAATGGCATCTCGGCAAATTCGAGCGGGCAATCCCTTAAGTGATAGCTTGCAGGACAAAATTCCTGCCCATGCCCTGCAAATGCTACGAACCGGAGAGGTGGCTGGCAAATTGGACGAAATGCTGCGTAAGATTGGCGAATACTACCAGGATGATCTGGAAAGTCGCTTGAAAGGACTTCAGGGAATGCTGCGCCCGATCGGGATCGTGGCGATGGGCGTATTAGTATTCTTTGCGGGAGGACAACTAATTAGTTCTCTAATCAGCACGTTCTCTAATTAAAATTTATTCCCTGATCGCATACACTGTTTCGATCGGTAAGCCTAATGCGGCAGCAATTTGTTCCGATGTGAGTCCCATTGCTAATAACCGGGGAATTGCTTCCCGTTGGGCTTGTTCTGCCTGATTAGCCCGTTGGCGTTCCTGAGCCAGTTGGGTTTCTGCTGCTTGAAGAGTCTGGATCAATTCATCGGGAGCCAGCAGCTTTTCCCCTGTATCTTCGCGATAAAACCCAATCAAGTTGCCTTCTACAGCAAGCCGTAATTGTAGCGGTTCACAACGACAGTCGGCGATCGATTCATATAAGCCATTCCGCAGACGATAGCCCTGCAACTGCTCAGGGATCCACTCCCCTTTAGGGTCAAATAGCCAATATTCCTGCACCTCTAGCTGTTCGTACAAAATCTTTTTATGCCCCTGATCTTGAGCTCTTGTGCCTTCCGAGGTAATTTCAAAAATCACCCTGGGCACTTGTCCTTCTTCCCAAATCTTGTAGTTATCCCTGGCTCCAGGCGCAACATTAAAAATCACCATCACATCCGGAGCCACCCGTAATTTGGGGTAGCCTTGGGCATAGTAAAGAAACTGATCGGCTAGCACGATCGCGGATTGTCCGGTTAAATATTGGCGTAATGCCACCACAGTCTGGATAATGGCATCCACATATACAGAGGTTTCTGCCAACGGTTCACCATCCTCGCTGGGATAAAAAACGTCAGGTTGAACAGAAATTGGTGTAACCATTGCTGCCAGAACTCAGGAAAAGCAGGCGATCCATTTCAGTGTAACTGACCCGAAAAAATTGCTGGAGGTACTGGAAGGAAAGAGTGATACTTTAGTACCATAATAGAGTCAGCTTGAAAAGTTTTTCCATCCTCTCAAGGGCTTCTCACTACATATAGCGTTGAGTTTAAAAGTAAACCGCTAAATCTATGTAGTCAATTGAGTCACGATCGCATACTCTATAACTCAGTCTTTGCCGAGTCTGAGCCATTATGTCCTTTGTTGGTCTTCATATCCATAGTGATTACAGCCTCCTCGACGGTGCCAGCCAGCTACCGGAGATGATCGATCGCGCGATTGAGCTGAATATGCCAGCGATCGCATTGACGGATCATGGGGTGATGTATGGGGCGATCGAACTGCTGAAGGTCTGTAAAAGCAAAGGCGGGGCGATCAAGCCGATCATCGGTAACGAGATGTATGTGATTAACGGCGATATTACCAAGCAGGAACGTCGTCCGCGCTACCATCAGGTCGTCCTGGCAAAGGATACGCAGGGCTATAAGAATCTGGTTAAACTCACAACCCTGTCAAACCTTAAGGGCTATCAAGGCAAAGGAATTTTTGCCCGTCCTTGTATCAACAAAGATTTATTAGAGCAATACCACGAAGGGCTGATTGTCACCTCAGCATGTCTGGGGGGGGAAGTGCCGCAAGCGATTCTGCAAGGCAAACCCGAAATTGCCCGACGGGTAGCGACCTGGTACAAGGATTTATTTGGGGACGATTATTACCTGGAACTTCAGGATCACGGATCACAGGAAGACCGGATCGTGAATGTGGAATTGGTCAAGATTGCTCAGGAACTCGATATTGAAGTCATCTGTACCAACGATTCCCACTACATTTCCTGTTTTGATGTCGAGGCGCACGATGCCTTGTTGTGTATCCAGACCGGAAAATTGATTAGTGAAGAAAAACGCTTGCGCTATAGCGGTACGGAATATCTCAAGTCCGCCGATGAGATGCGTTGCTTATTCCGTGATCACCTGACCGAAGATGTGGTTGAGCAGGCGATCGCCAATACGCTGAAAGTCGCCGACAAAATTTCCAGCTACGACATTCTGGGTGAACCTCGGATTCCCGATTATCCGGTTCCCGCAGGCTACACCGCAGATGCCTATATGGAAAAGGTGGCGCGGGAAGGGTTGGCACAACGGCGGGACTGCAAATCGATCGAGGAAGTAGAACCGGAATATCAAGAGCGGCTGGAATATGAACTGAAGATGATGCAACAGATGGGATTCTCGACCTACTTTTTGGTGGTCTGGGATTACATCAAGTTTGCGCGGGATCAGGGGATTCCGGTGGGCCCCGGACGGGGTTCGGCTGCCGGATCGCTGGTTGCCTACGCGATGGGCATTACTAACATTGATCCGGTGCATCATGGCTTGCTATTTGAGCGTTTCCTCAATCCCGAACGGAAATCGATGCCGGATATTGATACCGACTTCTGCATCGATCGCCGGGATGAGGTGATCCAATATGTGACTGAGAAGTACGGGACTGAGCGGGTGGCGCAGATCATCACCTATAACCGCATGACCTCGAAAGCGGTGTTAAAGGATGTGGCGCGGGTGCTGAATATTCCCTACGGGGAATCCGATCGCATGACCAAGATGATTCCGGTAGTGCGCGGGAAGCCGACCAAACTGAAGGTGATGATTTCGGATGACACTCCAACACCCGAATTTAAGGACAAGTACCACAAAAATCTCGCTGTTCCCGGCACTGATCCACCTGTCACCTATCGCCGCTGGATTGATATGGCGATGCGGATCGAAGGTACGAACAAAAGTGTGGGGATTCATGCCGCCGGAGTGGTGATTTCGGCGCAGCCGTTGGATGAAATTGTGCCCCTAGAACGGAACCAGGATGGGGCAGTGTTCACCCAATATTACATGGAAGATATTGAGGCACTGGGATTGTTGAAAATGGACTTCCTGGGGCTGAAAAACCTCACCATGATCCAAAAAACGGTGGAGTTAGTGGAACAAGGTCGGGGAATTAAAATTGACCTCGATCGCCTGCCTCTCGACGACCCCGAATCCTACAAACTTTTGGCACGCGGTGACCTGGAAGGCGTATTCCAATTGGAATCCTCGGGGATGCGGCAAATTGTCCGCGATCTGCGTCCTTCTGGTTTGGAAGATATTTCTTCAGTTCTTGCCCTCTACCGTCCGGGCCCATTAGATGCAGGGCTAATTCCTAAGTTCATTAACCGTAAACATGGGCGGGAAAAAATTGATTATGCCCACGAAATCTTAGAGCCGATTCTGAAGGAAACCTACGGCATCATGGTCTACCAGGAACAGATCATGAAAATTGCTCAGGATATGGCAGGGTATTCCCTTGGTCAAGCGGATCTACTACGCCGAGCGATGGGGAAAAAGAAGAAATCGGAGATGGAAAAACACCAGGAACTCTTTGTTAAAGGGTCAGAAAAAAATGGTGTGAAATCCAAAATTGCGGCAGAACTGTTTGAACAAATGGTGTTATTTGCTGAGTATTGTCTCACCTATGACACTCCAATTCTGACTGTAGAATATGGCACAGTTCCGATCGGGGAAATTGTCGATAAACGCCTCAATTGCACAGTCTATAGCATGACTCCCCGTGGCTATATTTACACCCAACCGATTCGCCAATGGCACGATCGCGGTCAGCAAGAAGTATTTGAATACACGTTAGAAGATGGCTCAATCATTCGTGCTACCAAAGATCACAAATTCATGACTACTAACGGTCAAATGCTCGCGATCGACACCATTTTTGAACAAGGCTTAGATCTCAAACAAATCGAAGTTCTCGCCCCCGTTTATGGCTAACCTGACCAATCAGCCCGATCAACTGATTTGAGCGATCGCATGAAGGTATATTTAGATACCAGTGTCTATAACCGTCCGTTTGATGATCAAACCCAGCCTAAAATTTTTCTCGAATCTCAAGCTGTAATTATTATCTTCCAGATGATTTAGACAAACGAGATTGATTTAATCAGTTCTTCAGTTCTGGAATATGAAAATAGCCGCAATCCATATCCCCTCAAGCAAGCGGCGATGAATCGGTATCTCCAGTTAGCAGGCGCAAGGCAGGAGGTAAATGAAGCAACTTGCCAAAGAGCCATGCACCTGGAACATAATGGATTAAAGGCGATGGATGCATTACATGTTGCCTGTGCTGAAGCTATTGGTAGCAACTATTTCATTACCTGTGACAAGCGTTTGATCAATCGGTGTATAGGATTAGGCATAAAAGCAACAAATCCAGTCGATTTTATCTTGGAGATAGCTGGCGATGATTCAGGTCAAGAGTGAGCAACAAGTCTTGCAGGAAGGGCTACAAATTCTTCTATCCAATACGGAACCGTCGAAAGTTGCTCGATTTTGGGCAGCATGTCATCTTGGCAAAGGAGATTATCTCAAACTGAAGGATGAGCTTTTTGGTCAAGAGTCAGTCACAAGTTTGTATACCAAGATTGTAGAGTTTCAGGAATTGCACCGTAAACCATAAACAGGTAAGCAGATAACTTTATCTTTAGCTTAGTAGAACTATCTCGTAGTGCTGGTGGGAAACTGCGATCGCTTTAGTTCTTACTCAAGATCGAATATAAGTTCCGTACTATTAGCCAATAGTAACCTAGTTGACGCAACCGCTTCAATTTGCTAACAAAAGAAAATACAAAAATAGTATGGAATATTAAGATTGAAAAGTTTTTGGGAAACTTGAGTAAAGATAGCAGTTTTAAGTATGTAAAGGATCGTACCCATGTCGAAAGGGGATCATATCTACATTAACTGTACTGGTTATACTCATCATGGTATTGATTGTGGAGATGGTACGGTTATTCACTATACTGGGGAAAAACTTAAGGGTATTATTACGCGCACTACCCTTAGTGAATTTGCCTGTGGCAGTGAAATATATGTAAAGAATTATGAGCATTGCGATCTATCAGAAATTGTAGTTTTACGTGCAGAAAAACGGTTAGGAGAAAATGAATATAATCTGTTTTTTAATAACTGTGAGCATTTTGCGACATGGTGCAAAATAGGTAAAAGTGAAAGTGAACAAGTAAATCGTGCATCTCGCGTAGGTACTTCTGCTGTCGGGGTGGGAGTTTCAGCGGCAGGTTATAAAACCATGAAAACAGTCATCTCAACCTATGCTGTTTCTGATGAAATTGCTTCAGGGTTGGCTAACGGTACTCTAACGAGAACTGGCGGAATAATTTTTGATAAACAGAAAAATTTAATCGTTGCTTGGTTGCGCGAAACTAAAGCTAGTTCTACTCCTATCTCAAAATTACTGAAAATTAGTTCAATGGCTTGTGTCTTGAACCTTGGCATTACCATGATGGGCTTTGCTGTAATTAATGAACGCTTAAATCAGTTAGAGAAGGGTATTCAGCAAGTTCAAGATACTCTGAATAAAATCAATGAAAAAATTGATCTAGGTTATTACGCTAATTTTAGAGCAGCATTAGAGTTGGCTGTTACAGCAATAAAGACTCAAACTCCTGAGACTCGAAGGGGAATGGCGATTAATGCTATTACTAAGTTAAAAGAAGCTAATGTTATCTATAGCAAGTACACCGATGAAAAGATCGATCAAGGCAGCCAGGTAGCAGATGAATATTTACTAGCATTAGTTCTAAGCTACGTCACTGAAGCTCGCTGCTACTTAGAGTTAGAAGAAATTTCGTTAGCCTTGGATATTCTTCAAGATGGTCTAGAAAAGCTACGTCCCAAACTTGAGAAGTATATCAAGATATTACTAACTTCAAATCCTGCTGTTTATCTAGAACCACAGTTTAAGGATCAGATTAGCTTACATCGTTTTACCCAAGTTTACCAATGGTTTGATTCCTCTTTAAATGAGGTAGATGTTTTTGAATTTCATCGCGAGAATCTTTTCAATCTAAGAAGAGACTTAGGTAATGAATCCGGTTATAAATGGGTTCAGTCACTTCCTCAAGCAATTGTAGCTAGAACTGAAGTGAAGGGTAGCGTTTGGGGTAACAAAGAAGAGATGAAACAAGAAGCCTTGAAACGGCTTCCTCAAACTTTAGAAATGATTGAGTCTTTGATTGAGACGTACTACCGACTAGAGGCTTACCAAGCAGAGATTAAAGCTTTGTCTCAACTAGGAATCGGTTTTCATGAATGGAAAAACTTAGCCCCTCAAGAACCTCAGCTAGCGGAGTCAGAGTTAATGTATATTCTACCTTCTGGACCTGTGGCACTCTAGATGGTTAAAGTTGAGGAAGTTCTGTAACGGCTATAAACTGGCAAGCACTAATAGAAAGAGGCTAGTTAAGCAGAGGTCGCTGCAATTCTTACTCAAGCTCCAAAGATTAGGTTACATCGATAGGTAACGTGGGTTAACTAGATCAGGGAAGCGTCATTGTATCTAATGATTTGCTCAACTTTTTCTAGAGAATAGATCTATGAATCCTTTAAGTGTGACCTTTGATCTTCCGGTTGAAATTGCTCAGGGATTAGCAATTGGTGACTATGAGCGGGTTGGTGGAATTATTCGGGAAGTGGGGAGTAAACAAATAGTCGCTTGGTTAAGAGAACTAGGTTCAACTCTGCCCCAGGTGGCTCTACCGGGAATGCTACAGACAGCAACAGCAGCCAGCCTGTTAAATTTGGGGATTTCTGCGATCGGATTACCGATAATCATGCAACGTTTGGAAGTTATTGAAAATAACTTACGGCAGATTCAAACGGAGATTAAAGAGCTAAATCATAAAGTTGATCTGGGCTTTTACGCTAATTTTGAAGCAGCGCTACAAGCCGCTACTGATGCTTTTACATTTGAGAATTTAGCTTATCGAGAAAGTCGAGCTTTAGAGGCAATTAGTCGCTTTGCTGAAGCCCAATCAATTTATAAGAATCTAGCAGACAAAGAACTGGAGCAGAAGAATGCGATCGCGATCGAATATCTTCTGACCTTATCTCTGGCTTATTTAGCTCAAGTTCATTGCTATTTAGAATTAGGAGAATCAAAGCAAGCTTTAACTCGGTTGCAAGAAGGCATAGAAAAGCTGCGTCCTCGCTTCCAAAAATATGTTGAAGTCCTACTGACTGATAATCCAGCGATTTACTTACAACCTCAGTTGAAAGGAAAAATCAGTCTAAGCAGGTTGACCAGAATTTACCAGTGGATCAATCCCAATTTAGATGAAAATGCTGTATTTGAATTGCAACGAGAAAATTTGTTTGAATTGGCTAAATATTCGATGCAATCGGTTAAAGATTTACCTAGCCCAGTTGCCTTAGGAATTTTAACGCTCAAATTTGCCTTTTCACCTAATTCACCGTCTACTAAAAATATTACCTCTCAAAAAGATGAACTGGTAAAGGCAATGATAACGATGGAATCAGTGATTGAAACTAGCCAGCGGTTACAAGCCTATGAAACCGAGATCAAAGCCATCCATCAATTAGGAATGAGTTTTCAAGATTGGGTGCAGCTAGCTCCAACAGAAGCCCAGGTAGCGAGAACAGATTTGATGTACATCCTACTATGTGAGCCAATAGAACTCTAAGAGTGCTTTAAAGGTTTAACAGTTAAAACTGCCCCCCTAGCCCCCCAATTCTGGGGGGAACCGGATTCAAAGTCCCCCAGAATTGGGGGATTTAGGGGGCAGATATAATGCGTTTTGCTACTTTTGAATTAGCTTTTAAATGAAATTGCAAACTCTATTTAAATCACCGCTAATTCTGGGGTTTCCGATTCTGGTTCTGTACCAAAGTCATCCGTATTCATTAACCGATCGATCGCCCGATCGAGTAATTCCATGCCTTGATGCACATTCTCGATCGTGCTTAATTGTCCGCGCAAATCTGCTGCTCCGGCAAAGCCTTTCGAGTACCAGGTCATGTGTTTCCGGGCTTGGCGTACTCCGCGATCGCCCTTATATTCCCACAACATCCATAAATGCTCACGGGCACATTGCAACCGTTCGATCGGAGTCGGCACAGGTTTAGTCATTCCAGTTTTCAAGAAATAATCAATTTCACCCACTAAAAACGGATAGCCCAACGTTCCCCGCGAACACATCACCCCATCGGCTCCCGTCAGTTCCAGACATTTAACCGCCGCTTCGACCGAAAAAATATCGCCATTGGCAATCACTGGAATCGATAGAATTTCCTTCACCCGGGCAATCCATTCCCACTTTGCCAAGCCGTTATAGCCCTGAGCGCGAGTCCGGCCATGCACCGTGATCATCTGTGCCCCGGCATCCTCCATGCGTTTGGCGAAATCCAGAATATTGATTTCCTTATCTGTCCAGCCAATCCGGGTTTTCACCGTCACCGGAACCTTGACCGCCTGAGTCACCGATCGCACGATCGCTTCTGCCACTTCCGGTTGCCGCAACAACGAGGAACCACCGCCATTCTTGGTGATCTTGTTCACTGGACAGCCCATATTGATATCGACGGTATCTGCCCCTTCTGCGACGGCCATCTGTGCCGCTTCTGCCAGAAAGTCTGGGCGACAGTCAAACAACTGAATACTAATCGGGCGCTCGTTCGGGTCTACCTCCATAATCTTGGGCAGTTCCTTCACGTAATGCAGTCCCGTCGCATTCACCATTTCGGTATACATCATTGAATCGGGTGCATACCGCCGCACCAGCCGCCGAAACACCAGATCCGTGACTCCCGACAACGGTGATTGCAGCACCCGGCTCTTGACCTCAAACGGACCAATCTTCAGAGGAGCAGCGAGGCGTTCTTGCAGGGCAGGCGACAAAGAAACCATAGCGAACCAAACGGAATTAGCTTTCTCATTCTATCGCTGCGGAATTGCATCGGTAAACCGACCATGAGATTTCGGTTTACCTAACCCAGCAACGTCAGGCAACTTATTAGAAAAAATCGGGAACTACGACCGGAGAATTACGGTTTACCTCAATGCTACAAACCTGAGCCTGTCTTACATTAGAAACATCAGGAACACGACAGAGTTCAAATAAAAAAACTAGAACTCAACTAACAGTCAAGCCCTGAATATCTGATTTATTCCTTAACACTTTGATGCTGAAACGTTACTCAGTTTCTCCACACCTAACCCAGCACAAGTACGCAATCAATCCATCAGTTTCAGGAGGTAATCGTATGGCAATGATTCGTTGGCAACCGTGGCAAGAAATGGAAACCCTGCGTCGTCAATTTGACCAATTGTTTGACGAATTAGCTCCAATTAGCCGGGATGCGGTTTCTACCGTCACAGGTCGCGCTTGGGCACCCGCGATCGAACTGAAAACGACCGAAACCGATGTGGTACTCCGAGCCGAACTCCCTGGCATTGATGCCAAAGACATCGACATTCAAGTGACCCAGGATGCCGTCTCGATTTCCGGTGAATACAAGGCTGAATCCAAGACTGAAGACCATCAACTCTTCCGAACCGAATTCCGGTATGGCAGCTTCCGGCGGGTAATTGGTCTGCCGATCGCTGTCCAAAATGACAAAGCCAATGCTGAGTTCAAAGATGGCATTCTGACCTTGACCTTGCCGAAAGTGGAAGCCGATCGCCCCAAAGTCGTGAAGGTGAGCCTGAACGGTACGCCGATCGCAGCGACTCCGACCGAGGTAACTGAAGGCTAATGGTATCGGGGGATGAGCAATCTGGGTTTGCCCTTATCCCCCTTTCTCAACTGCCCGATCTCGACTGTCCAAACCGCCCCACCCAGGTACGGTAAATACGCCTTCATCAGAAGTGACGATCGCGCTCAGTATAGTAGACAGGCGTGTTGTGTAGCCGTCAGTCACCCTGCAAGAAATCGCTTCCGGTTACTGTCCCTACCGCAATACCCTGTCGCCTTTTTAAGGTCTAACGTTCGTGGCACGTCGCCACTCGTAGAAATTTTTGATTTAGTGAATGGAGCCGAAGCACAATGGCAAAAGTTGTCGGAATTGACCTAGGGACTACAAACTCGTGTGTGGCAGTTATGGAAGGTGGTAAGCCCACTGTGATTGCTAACGCCGAGGGCTTCCGGACTACCCCATCTGTTGTGGCGTTCGCGAAGAATGGCGATCGCTTAGTGGGTCAGATTGCTAAACGGCAGGCAGTCATGAACCCCGAGAACACCTTTTACTCTGTCAAGCGGTTCATTGGTCGTCGCTTTGATGAAGTGACCCATGAAGCGACGGAAGTCTCGTATAAAGTTTTGAATGTGAATGGGAACGTCAAACTCGACTGTCCCACCGTGGGCAAGCAGTTTGCTCCCGAAGAAATCTCCGCTCAGGTATTACGGAAGCTGGTCGAAGATGCCAGTAAGTACCTGGGAGAGACTGTCACCCAGGCGGTGATCACTGTTCCCGCTTACTTTAACGACTCCCAACGGCAAGCCACCAAAGACGCGGGCAAGATCGCTGGGATTGAAGTGCTGCGGATTATCAACGAACCAACCGCTGCCTCCCTTGCCTACGGGTTAGACAAGAAAGCCAACGAAACCATTCTGGTGTTTGACTTAGGGGGCGGTACATTCGACGTGTCCATCCTGGAAATTGGCGATGGCGTGTTTGAAGTGTTAGCGACCTCTGGAGACACGCACCTGGGCGGTGACGACTTCGACAAGAAGATCGTGGACTTCCTGGCGGAAGAATTCCGTCGCACGGAAGGCATCGACCTGCGGAAGGACAAGCAAGCGCTGCAACGGTTAACGGAAGCGGCTGAGAAAGCCAAGATTGAACTCTCTAGCGTCACCCAGGCAGAAATTAACCTGCCCTTCATTACCGCGACTCAGGATGGTCCAAAGCACCTCGATACCACGCTGACCCGCGTTAAGTTTGAAGAACTCTGTGCCGATCTGATCGATCGCTGCCGTATCCCCGTCGAAAATGCCCTGCGGGATGCCAAGCTCGACAAGAACAATATCGATGAAGTGGTGATGGTGGGTGGTTCGACCCGGATTCCGGCGGTGCTGGAACTGGTGAAGCGCTTACTCGGTAAGGATCCCAACCAAACCGTGAACCCGGATGAAGTGGTAGCAGTCGGGGCGGCGATTCAAGCCGGTGTGCTGTCCGGTGAAGCGGGAACCGAAGGTCTGCTGCTGCTAGACGTGACTCCACTGTCGCTGGGTGTGGAAACCCTGGGTGGCGTGATGACCAAGATCATTCCGCGTAACACCACGATTCCGACCAAGAAGTCTGAGGTCTTCTCGACCGCCGTTGACGGACAGAGCAATGTGGAAATCCATGTGCTCCAGGGTGAACGGGAAATGTCGAACGACAATAAGAGCCTGGGAACCTTCCGCTTAGATGGTATTCCTCCGGCTCCCCGAGGTGTACCTCAGATCGAAGTCACCTTTGATATTGATGCCAACGGCATTCTGCAAGTCACTGCCAAGGATAAGGGGACGGGCAAGGAACAGTCGATTAGCATCACTGGCGCTTCTACCCTGCCGAAGGATGAAGTCGATCGCATGGTGAATGAAGCTGAGCGCAATGCCAATGCCGACAAGGAACGCCGCGAGAAGATCGATCTGAAGAACCAGGCAGATTCGCTGGCCTACCAGGCTGAGAAGCAAATGGCGGAACTGGGCGATAAAGTCTCTGCTGACGACAAGAGTAAGGTCGAAGGTCAGGTAAAAGACTTGAAAGACGCGATCGCGAAAGAAGATTTCGACCGCATCAAGACGCTGACCACCGAACTTCAGCAATCGCTATACACGATCGGTAGCAACATCTATCAACAAGCGGGTGGCGGTAGTCCTGAAGATGGTGGAGCCGCTCCTCCCCCTCCCGGTGGATCTGCCTCCGGCGGTGATGATGATGTGATTGATGCTGACTTCACCGAAAGCAAGTAGTCCGACTAGCTAGTTCCGACTGGTTGAGTCGGTGCATCGCTCCATAACTAAGAGGGCTGATAGAAGCAGAGCATTCTGGACTCTATCAGCCTTTTTTTACTGTCATACTTTTAAGGGCAGCGGCTCTACCCACAGCGGGTCGCGATCGTTAAGGCTAACTTTAGCTACACAAATTGATCAGCCATATTATCCACTTCAGGGTAGAATCCACCCCTACTAGCCTCTACCGGACTCATGATTTAATCGGGTCTACTGGGTATCTCGTTAATCTGTCTTAAATCGCTTTAACCTTCCTTAACTTTTTGCTACTAGTTAGTAATGGACTACTGAGAGCCTCCATGACGATCGCCAACCTGCCCGACATCGATATTGCGCCGTTTATTGATCACGCCCTGCTGGCTCCTACGGCTACGCCGGAACAGGTCGAACAATGGTGTGAAGAAGCCGATCGCCTGCATTTCGCGGCGGTTTGTGTCCAACCGACCTACGTTAAGCAGGCAGCCGACTTACTCCACGGCAAGCGTCCTAAAGTTTGTACAGTGATTGGCTTTCCCTATGGCGCGACGACCTCCGCCGTTAAGCTTTATGAAGCGCAAGATGCGGTGGAAAATGGGGCGAGCGAACTGGATGTGGTGATTAATATTGGTTGGCTGAAAGCGGGCATGACCAATGAGGTACATCGCGAAGTTGCCGAAATCCGGGAAGCCACCGGACAACTGGTGAAAGCGATTCTGGAGGTTGCCCTGCTGACGGATGCCGAAAAACGCTTGGCGGCTGAACTCTGTATGGATGCGGGAGCCGCCTTGATCAAAACCAGTACAGGGTTATATGGCGGAGCCACTGTTGCTGATGTCCGGCTATTAAAAGAACTCACGGGCGATCGGGTCGGGATTAAAGCCTCTGGGGGCATTCGTACTGCCGAACAAGCTCTGGAACTGATTGTGGCAGGGGCAACTCGATTAGGTACCTCTCGGGGACCCGATATCCTGCGACAGCGCGATACCCTGGGAGAGGAGTAAATGAAGCAGCAGACCGCGCCAACTAATCAAACTTATTTATGAGCGGCACCTACAAAGCCACTGGAATTAATTTGAAGGCAATGCCTATGGGGGAAGCCGATCGCTTGCTGACTGTCCTCACGCGGGAACATGGGTTGGTGCGGGTGGTGGCAATGGGATCGCGCAAACATAATTCTAGTCTGGCGGGGCGGAGTGGTCTATTTGTCGTCAACGATCTGCTGATTATTAAAGGCAAATCGCTGGATAAGATTGCCCAAGCCGAAACGCTGGAATCCTATCCCGGTTTAGGGCTGGATTTGAAGAAGCTCACTGCCAGCCAATACCTGGCTGAACTGTGTCTCTGTCAGGCATTAAGTGACCAGCCGCAAGAAGAATTATTTTCCTTACTGAATGAGCATCTAAAACGAATTGAGCGATCGCCTAGCACCGAAGTCCTGGCCCGACTCACCCATGCCACCTACCAACTGCTGATTCTGGCAGGTCTAGCTCCTCAAGTTCATCTCTGCTGTGTCACTCGCCAACCCTTAATTCCTGACCCCACCGATAGCAATTGGCGAGCCGGATTCAGCATTCCGACTGGAGGGGCGGTCACGTTAGCCGCACTGGAAAAACTGCAACTGGGCAAACACCAACCGACTCGACGGGTCGCCGTCGCGTCATCCGCTGCTCACACAGCCATAGAGAATCCTAGAGCGAACAGTAGCACCGGATCCTATCAATTACCGCCACCTACCCTGCGATCGCAGTTAAATCGTCAGTTGACTGCTCCGGAATTAATCTTGCTGCAACAGTTGGCTCAGGCAGAATTACCGGAAACCGACACTATTCAATCTGTGACTTTGGCAGCAGATGCTTTAGAAATTGATCGATTATGGCTTTCCCTGGAACGCGCATTGCGGCATTATGCTCAGTATCATTTCGATCGTCCCATCCGGTCTGCCAGTTTAATGGATGCCTGCTTTCTGACCCCGCCAACCCACCCCTAATCCTGTCCGAGCTATGATTCAACTCTCGAACTCCAACCTGGAATCAGCTGTGTTGCTCTCAAGTGATCCCCGCTATTCCGGCGATCGGCAAAAGCAATCCCCAACGTCATATCGAGATGCGTCGAGCAACCAGTTATCGTTTCCAGAGTTGGCGGAGGAGCCGACGCATGGCAAGGACTTGCCGGAACGCCCCGTTTTAGCTCAGGATATCTCTAGTACTGAGGAGAGTTCTTCGCTAATGTTTCGCTCTGAGGAAGATACGCTCCCAACTACCGATGAGATGCAACCGACCGATGCTCGGACTCCGGCAATGAACGATCGTGCCTCCCAGTCTTCCCTGCTGCCCGTGGGGGATGCGTTAGTGGATCTAGAGGAGGAGGGTGGAGATAGCTTAGAGCCCGAATCTGGATTTCTCCCTGTTCTGCGGAATCGTCAGTTTCTGACGCTCTGGAGTGGTCAGGTCTTCTCGCAATTGGCAGATAAGGTGTATCTGGTATTGATGATTGCCTTAATTGCCAGTCGTTTTCAGGCAGAAGATCAGACGATTAGTGGCTGGGTGTCCTCAATTATGATTGCCTTCACGATTCCGGCAGTCCTATTTGGCTCGATCGCGGGAGCGTTGGTCGATCGCTGGTCAAAACCGGGGGTCTTGGTGGTAACGAATCTGCTCCGGGGCGGGTTGGTGTTTGCCCTACCCTTTTTACTATGGCTGACCAAAGGCTGGACTCCCTTAGCCGGACTCCCCGTAGGCTTCTGGATTCTGTTGGCAATTACCTTTCTAGTCTCTACCCTGACCCAGTTTTTTGCTCCAGCGGAACAAGCGGCGATTCCGTTGATCGTCGAACGCCGACATTTACTGTCTGCCAACTCCCTCTATACGACCACCATGATGGTATCGGTGATCATTGGGTTTGCAGTCGGTGAACCGTTGTTAGCCATTGCCGACCACCTGATGAATTATTTCGGTTGGACAGCCGTGGGCTTAGGCAAAGAATTAGTCGTGGGCTGCGGCTACGCGATCGCGGGGCTAATTCTGATTCTGCTGCTGAAGCCCGATGCCCAACGTCGCCGCCAGATCAATCAGGTCAATGGAACCAATGGGAATGGGGCGATCGCGACAGAACCACCGCATATCTGGGAAGATATTCGCGACGGGCTGCGGTATCTCGGTCAACAACGCCGGGTACGGAGTGCGCTGATCCAATTAGTGATTCTATTTTCTGTCTTTGCGGCTCTAGCCGTGTTAGCGGTACGTCTGGCAGAAGTGATCCCAGAGATTAAGTCATCCCAATTCGGCTTCTTGCTGGCAGCGGGTGGAGTGGGGATGGCGATCGGGGCGACGTTCATTGGGCAGTATGGGCAACGCTTTCCCCATGCTCAATTGAGTTTGTATGGCTCGATCGGAATGGCAGCGTCTTTGCTGGGGTTGGCACTATTTGCCCAACAATTAGTCCCGGCTCTGCTATTAATTAGCTCGTTGGGAGCATTTGCCGCCTTAGTCGGAGTCCCCATGCAAACGACGATTCAGGAAGAAACGCCGGAGGATATGCATGGAAAAGTCTTTGGGTTGCAAAATAACGCGATCAATATTGCCCTGAGTTTGCCACTGGCATTAGCTGGAGTAGCAGAAACCTTTTTGGGGCTACGCGCCGTGTTTACAGGATTAGCGCTACTAGTGATTGCCGGGGGAGGAATTACCTGGTATGTGAGTCGTAGCAAACAAGAATAGTGGTTTAACGCTAAGTGGGCAAGGAATTCCGGCTTATCTGAACTCCAGCGATCGGAGAAAATCTGGTATAACTTCTGACATCTGCTTAATTTTAGTTTCGATCGCTCCTTTAGCGCCTCCTTCTGTGTCCACTACCCGAACAAACCTGAATGCATATCGCTTGGCTCGGAAAGAAATCCCCTTTTTGTGGCAACGTTACCTATAGCCGCGAAGTCACTAACATCCTGCGGGATCTGGGTCATCAAGTCAGCTTTTTCCACTTTGCTCAAGATGAACCCCCACCGGATAATTGGCCGAGCTTTGGCGAAGAAGTAACGATCCCATTTCTCTACAAGTCCCAGATTTACACGATCCCCAGCCTCACCTCCAAAAAGATTCTGACCCAGTCTCTGGAGGAATTGCAGCCAGATGTGGTTCATGCTTCGCTGACCCTATCACCCTTAGATTTTCTCCTACCAGAAATCTGTAGCGATCTAAACCTACCGTTGATCGCCACATTTCACCCTGCCTTCGATCGCAAACTTCGTAACATCACCTCTGGGACGCAACATCTTACCTACCAGCTTTATGCCCCCTGGTTAGCCAAGTACGATCGCGTGATTGTGTTTTCCCATCTGCAACGACAACTGTTGATTCGATTGGGTGTTCCCGCCGATCGCGTAGTGGTGATTCCGAATGGAGTTGATATCCAGAAATACTCGCCTGGGGCTTCCACGCTTAAAGCCGAACTGGGGGCTAAGCGGATTTTTCTGTATCAAGGACGAATCGCGCCAGAAAAGAATGTGGAATCTCTCCTGAAAGCCTGGAAACAAAGCCGAATGGGAGACGATACCAAATTAGTCATCGTCGGCAATCATGGACCTCTCGCAGCTTCTCTGATGCCCTTTTATGGGGCAGAGCATGGAATTATCTGGCTGGGCTTCATTGCTGACGAACAACGCCGAATTGATATCCTCCGTGGCACCGATGTGTTTGTGCTGCCATCTCTAGTCGAGGGGCTATCGCTTTCCTTACTAGAGGCAATGGCTTGCGGGGTTGCCTGCGTGGCTACGGATGCGGGTGCTGATGGCGAGGTGTTGGAAAACGAAGCCGGAGTGATTCTGAAAACCCATAGTGTCGCGACTCAACTGAAAATCCTACTGCCCCAACTGCGGGATCATGTAAGCTGGACAACACTTTTAGGGCACAATGCCCGTCGTCGTGTCGAAGAACGCTATACCTTAAGTCATAACATTGCAACGTTAGTTAAGCTGTATGACGAGGTTGTAGAACAACAACCGATCGTGGAAAGTGTGACTGGACGGGCACAACGACGGTTTGCTGCTAAGGTTTTGCAGTCCATTCAACGGTGAGCTAATCAGGAAACTTTATCGAGAAATGTTAAGACAGTACAAAGCGGGTAAACTAACATGAGGTTGATCGCCTACCTTGTTGGTGGGTTGTCTTCTGAAACTACCCGATTGTCTGTCAACGGGTTTCCAAACCCAGAAAGAACTTGAAACATAGGCATACGTAATGGAAACGATCTATCAATATGCCTGGTTGATCCCTGTCCTGCCGCTGGTCGCGGCAATGATTGTCGGATTGGGCTTAATCTCCTTCAGTAAGCTAACCAGCAGCCTGCGGCAGGTCGTTGCCGTGTTTATTGTGTCAGTTACAGGGGCAGCAATGGTGCTGTCCTTTGCGTTGTTATGGAGTCAGTGGCAGGGGCACGAAACCTACACTCAAATGTTTGAGTGGGCAGCCGCTGGAGACTTTCATCTCAGTATGGGCTACGTGGTGGATCACCTGACTGCCCTGATGTTGGTGATCGTAACCACGGTGGCGTTCCTGGTCATGATCTATACCGATGGCTATATGGCGCACGATCCAGGCTATGTGCGCTTTTATGCCTATCTAAGCTTATTTAGTTCTTCCATGCTGGGGTTGGTCGTGAGTCCCAACCTGGTGCAGGTATATGTGTTTTGGGAACTGGTGGGCATGTGTTCCTACTTGCTCATTGGATTCTGGTATGACCGCAAAGCTGCCGCAGATGCCTGCCAGAAAGCCTTTGTCACGAACCGTGTGGGTGACTTTGGGCTACTCCTGGGGATTCTGGGGCTGTACTGGTCAACCCATAGTTTTGATTTCAATGTGATTGGCGATCGCCTTCAGGAACTCACCCAAACCGGCGCTATTAGTACTGGATTGGCAGCCCTATTCGCCATTCTGGTGTTCTTAGGACCGGTAGCGAAATCCGCTCAGTTTCCCCTGCATGTCTGGCTACCGGATGCAATGGAAGGTCCGACCCCGATATCAGCACTGATCCACGCCGCAACGATGGTTGCCGCCGGAGTCTTCCTGATTGCCCGCATGTTTCCGATGTTTGAAGGCATTCCTTCATCCATGAGTGTGATTGCCTGGACAGGAGCCTTCACTGCCTTTATGGGGGCGACGATCGCGATTACCCAAAACGACATCAAAAAGGGGTTAGCCTACTCGACGATGTCGCAGTTGGGTTACATGGTCATGGCAATGGGTGTAGGTGCTTACGGCGCTGGACTATTCCACCTGATGACCCATGCGTACTTCAAAGCCATGATGTTCCTCGGCTCCGGTTCGGTGATTCATGGCATGGAAGGTGTGGTTGGTCATGATCCTGCCTATGCTCAGGACATGCGGATGATGGGTGGTTTACGCAAATACATGCCGCTGACTGCCGGAACCTTCTTTATTGGCGTTTTAGCGATCTCCGGGATTCCGCCGTTTGCCGGATTTTGGTCAAAAGACGAAATTCTCGGCTCTACCTATGCCGTTAACCCCACCCTATGGGTGATTGGCTGGTTGACTGCCGGAATTACCGCCTTTTACATGTTCCGGATGTACTTCACGACCTTTGAAGGTGAGTTCCGGGGCAAGGATGCCGACATTCGCAACCAGATCAAAGCCGAACAACTGCAAGCGTTGGGGATCGCCTTTGGGCCAGGAGCGATGAATCCCAAGGAACTGACGATCGCCCATGATCACCATGACACCCATGATCACGAGGCGCATGGTCATGATCACCATCATGCGGATACGCCCCATGAGTCGCCGATCACCATGACATTGCCCTTGTTGATTCTGGCGATTCCTTCAATTGCGATCGGGTTAGTTGGTACGCCCTTTGGCAACTACTTTGAAGCTTTCATCCATCCACCGGGTGAAGTGCTAGAAGCTGGGGCAAATGGTCTACCCACTGAGGAATTAGGCGAATTTGCCTTAATGGCAGGTAGCTCTGTGGGCATCAGCTTGATTGGAATTACCCTGGCTTCCTTAATGTATCTGAGCCGCAAAGTTGATCCAGTGGCGATCGCTCAGAAGATTCCCTTCCTCTACAACCTGTCTAAGAACAAGTGGTATGTGGATGAAATCTACGATGCGTTATTTGTTCAGGGCAGTCGGCGGTTAGCCCGACAAGTGTTGGAAGTCGATTACAAGGTGGTTGATGGCATCGTCAACCTGGCAGGATTAGTCACCTTGTTAACGGGTGAAGGACTGAAGTACCTGGAAAATGGTCGCGCTCAGTTCTATGCCCTGATTGTCTTTGCTGCGGTTCTAGGACTCGTGATCTTTTCTGGGGTAACTTGAACCCAGGATTACCGCTGGTAGTGGTTCAACTCGATCGATGTTCTGAGTGAACCACTACGCGCAATTCCAAATTCAATCATCCAGATTTTGGATGGCATGAGCATCGGTGAGCAATTAAAATTTTGACCACACTCTAATCAACGCCTGGATGAGATTCTCGCTCCAATCCCCTCTGGCAACCAATGGAATCGGGATTCAACCTTAGAATTTCCCTCACATCAACTTCCATGCGGTATTAATTGAAAAATTGGTTTAATACCTACACCAAACGACTGATACTCATTACACCTATCGTGAAATGTTGACTGCCGATTTTCCCTGGCTAACGTTCACCATTCTGTTCCCGATCGCAGCCTCACTGCTGATCCCTTTCATTCCCGACAAAGATGGCAAAACTGTACGCTGGTATGCGCTAGTCGTCGGCTTGATCGACTTTGCAGTTTTGGTTTACGCCTTTTATAACTTCTACGACTTTGCTAATCCGGATCTGCAACTGGTCGAGAGCTACGCCTGGATTCCCCAATTGGATCTCAGGTGGTCCGTTGGTGCCGATGGGGTGTCGATGCCCTTGATTCTGCTGACCGGATTTATTACCACTCTGGCAGCCCTCGCCGCTTGGCCGGTCACTCTCAAGCCGAAGTTTTTCTACTTTCTGTTGCTAGCCATGTACGGCGGTCAGATTGCCGTATTCGCGGTTCAAGACATGCTGGTGTTCTTCCTGGCATGGGAACTGGAGTTAATTCCGGTCTACTTACTGCTGGCGATCTGGGGTGGGAAAAAACGGCAATATGCGGCTACCAAGTTCATTCTTTACACGGCAGGTAGTTCGCTGTTCATTCTGGTCGCGGCGCTGGCGATGGCATTTTATGGCGATACTGTCACCTTCGATATGCGATCGCTGGCGGCAAAGGATATGGCGCTCAACTTTCAACTGTTGATGTATGGCGCATTCCTGATCGCCTACGCCGTGAAACTGCCAATTATTCCCTTCCATACCTGGCTACCGGATGCCCACGGTGAAGCGACCGCTCCGGTTCACATGTTGCTGGCAGGCATCCTGCTGAAAATGGGTGGTTATGCCCTGGTGCGGATGAATGTTGGTATGTTGCCCGATGCCCATGTGGTCTTTGCCCCAGCGTTGGTGATTTTGGGCATTGTCAATATTATTTATGCGGCGCTGACTTCTTTTGCCCAACGTAACCTGAAACGGAAGATCGCCTACTCGTCCATTTCCCACATGGGCTTTGTGACGATCGGGATCGCGTCGTTTACCGATCTCGGTCTAAGTGGAGCGCTGTTGCAAATGGTCTCCCACGGACTGATTGGAGCCAGTCTGTTCTTCCTGGTCGGTGCTACCTACGATCGTACCCATACCCTGATGCTGGATGAAATGGGTGGGGTCGGCAAACAGATGAAGAAAATCTTCGCCATGTGGACAGCCTGTTCCCTGGCCTCCTTGGCTTTACCCGGCATGAGCGGATTTGTCGCCGAACTCATGGTGTTCGTTGGGTTTGCCACCAGTGATGCGTATAGCTTGCCGTTCAAGATCATCGTGGTGCTGTTAGCGGCGGTTGGGGTGATTCTGACTCCGATTTACCTGCTGTCTAACCTGCGCGAGATCTTCTATGGGCCGGAGAACAAGGAATTAACCTCGCACGAAGCGTTGGTGGATGCCGAACCGCGTGAAGTTTTCATTATTGGGGCGCTGTTAGTACCCATTATCGGCATTGGGCTATATCCCAAACTATTGACCCAAATCTACGACTCGACCACCTTGCAACTCACGGCAAAGCTGGATGAGTCCCTGGTTGAAGTTGCCCCGCTCGTTCCGAATGCGATCACGGTGCCGCAGTTGAAGCTCCCGCCACTGAAGGCTCCTGCTCTGGTCGATTCACCCGACTAAGGGGTAAATCCCAACTAGTTTTAATCTCTAGGGGCTTCCACTTCTAAAGAAAACCCTAGAGATTTTTTTTCGACAGTGGAGGAACGCACTAGAATAGCCAAAGCTCAGGAGAAGCCCCCATGTCTGAAGTTGCCCTTGATAACCGGGATTACACTGTAATTGTCGCTAAGACCGCTCCCAGTACGGTGCAGGCCTCGCCAAAATTTCACCAAAGTTGGAGTGATGCCCATCGAGCGATCGTCACGTTGGTACAAAAATGTGAAACCTTCGATCCGGATGGGATTACAATTTACATTTCTTCTAAAGACTATGCGGCTGGGTTCTTCCGGCAGTACCGTCATGTCACCTCTACCGTGATCGAACAGATCTTCGGTGAAAACTATCCTCCAGAAGCCCTCAATTTACTGGACGGGTTGAGTCTGGCGTTAAGTGACTACTTCACTCGCAAACAAGCCGGACAAACAAAGCCAAATGGTGAAATGATTGTGGTGTTGATTGATGGCGAACCCCGCGATCGCATGGAAATTGTTAAAACCATTGTTGAAGCCGCCGAGCAAATGGATCATGATCATGAACTGGGGATTGGCTTTGTGCAAGTGGGTGATGATCTAATTGCGCGGGGATTTCTCAACGCTCTGGATGATGATTTACGATCGCGGGCAGGGGCCAAATTTGATATTGTTCACACCCAAACGTTGGACAAGATTCAAGCGAACTGTTTAACTGAATTTTTGAAAGACATCATTCGTGATTAGATTCGTTGATCTTCAAGCAATCTATTTTGTTGCTAAAGATAAAGTCTAACGGGGCTGGGAGTTGCTAATATTAGCGATTAAGAATGTTTTGCACTTGTTAGCGGCGACATCAGCAAATTAAAACTTGAAATTTAGTGTGTTTCTGTTGAAAATGTCATTGAACCTGTTGCGCTTTCAAACTCCTCAAGTATAATCACAGCAACTCTTACAAGGATTTTCCGAATATGAATAAGGGAGAACTGATTGACCAGATTGCTGCTAAAGCAAATGTCACCAAAAAAGATGCAGATCTCGTTCTGACTGCCATGCTAGATGTGATTTTGGAAACGGTTGCCAGTGGCGAAAAGGTCACGCTGGTTGGCTTTGGCACCTTTGAAGCTAGAGAACGGCAGGCACGGGAAGGCAGGAACCCCTCGACGGGGCAGCCAATCAAGATTCCGGCAACCCGAGTCCCCGCCTTTAGTGCCGGTAAGTTATTCAAAGAAAAAGTGCTAGAGAGTGCTTAAGACTTGATTTAGCTGCCGGAACCTCCCAATTCTCAGCCTGCACTCATTACTGAATTGTCATCATCGGATATTGGCAGATTAGGGGCGTAGTTTTACGTCCCTTTTTAATTTGGGTGGCTAAATCGTCAGGTTATGGGTTGTCTGTCAGTCGATTCTGCAACTGAATACGATCGCCTGTGCATAAAACCTGGTGCTTGTTCCATATAAATCCATAGGTGCTGGTCTAGCCCCCGCCCCTAAGCGTGAGTTATAAGGAACTATCGATCTATGTCCACTGCCCTCCAAATCGGCAATCAAACTCTGACCTCCGAAGACCTGATGCCGCTATTAACTCGATATCAGTTATTGCCTCAACTGCAACGGGAAATTCTGATTGACCAGGCGATCGCGGAGATGATCTGTACTCCTGAAGAAACTGCCATTGCCCGTCAGCAGTTTTATCAACAGCAGCAACTAACCTCCGAAGCGGATCAACAGGGATGGTTGCAACGCCACAACATGCAGCCTGCCGATCTGGACGCGATCGCGACTCGGAAGTTACGCATAGAAAAATTTAAGCGGGCAACCTGGGATCACAAATTAGAATCCTATTTCCTCAAGCGCAAAGGGCAACTGGATCAAGCCATTTATTCGTTAATCCGGCTGCAAGATACTGGGATTGCCCAGGAACTTTACTTTCGGTTACAAGCGCAGGAACAACGTTTTGCCGAGTTAGCGGCTACCTATTCCCTGGGCCCCGAAGCGCGATCGGGGGGAAAGATTGGGCCGTCGGAATTAGGTACACTGCATCCCCAACTAGCGCGGATGTTACGGGTGAGTCAGCCGGGGCAACTCTGGCAACCAACGCGGTTAGGGGAGTGGCTGGTGATTGTGCAGTTAGACCAAATTGTGCCTGCCCAAATGAATGATTTGATGCGGCAACGGTTACTGAACGAATTATTTGAAACCTGGATCCAAAGCCAACTCGGGCAAGCCACGGCAGCACCACCGCAGTTACAGGTTGCCTGAGCGACGGAACGCATGAATCAGGTTGCTATTGAGTGTCAGGCAGGGTTCTAGCCCATTAGTGATCCCTGGTCAAACCCAGTAATTTTCTCTTCCGAGACTATTAAACTTTCACAGCATTCTGGCGACAGATTGCCCCGATCGGCTGTAATTTTGTCCATACAACCCCAAATTATGTCTACCTGTAGTGACCGTCCGGTAGTTTTGCCTTTGGCAAAGAAAATCAAAATGAACTCAGTTTCTGTTGCAACTCAGGAATTTCTGACGGGTGTTCCTCCGTTTGATTGCCTACCACCCGATGTTTTTCAACGCTTAGGCGAGCGAGTGCAATTCTTACGCTACCGCATGGGGCAGGCGATCGCTGTGCGGGAGACTCTGCCGACCCAGGTGAGTGTGTTGTATCAAGGTCAGGTGCGGCTATTAGGCTTTGACCCGAATGGGCAGACTCCTACCACCTTAAAACTAGCAGAGCCAGGGGAAATTATTGGCTGGGTAGGATTAATCCGGGGGGTGCCCTGTGAAACGGCGATCGCCTCTACGGAAGCGATTTGTTTAACCATTCCCGCCGCCGACTTTTTGGGATTGATGAAACAATATCCCAACTTTGCCGAAGCTTTTCTCCAACAATCTAGTTTAGTCGAAATCTTTGATCTCCTGGGAGCAGAATTAGGGCGACAAGCCAATGCCACAGTGAAACTGTCGGATCTGGTCTTGAAAGGTTATGCTCAGGCAGTTGTCCATCCGTTGTCGGGGGGTAAAACTGCCATTGGTCAGTTAGATCCTGATCTAATGTGGTTTGTTAGTGCGGGTGCGGTGACTGGCTTTCCCGTTTCTAGCCGGATTAATCCCAGTACCGCGATCGTCGATTTACAGGTTCAGGGAAATGGGGCTCGCTTAATTGGCTTACCCAAATCAATTCTGGCTCCTACTGGTAATAGTAGTGCCACCAGCGCGATTGTCTCCACGGCGGCTGATGGCGATCGGGCAGGGGCGATCGAAATTCAGGATGCGCCTGAAATTTCAGTGACACCCACCCCAACCTACACCCAACCGCAAAAATATCCCTTTGTCTCCGGTCGCGGTCCCCTGGATGCTACTCTCGCGTGTTGTCAGATGATCAGCCAGCATTTTGGGGTACCGTTTCGGCGAGATACAGTGCGGCGGGTTGTCGCGAACCAACTGGAGCGAGTTGGCAGTCTTTCTCTACCCTTTTGTGGAGCGGTGGCTGAATTGCTTGGTTTAACCACCCAACTGGTGCGAGTGCCCGCCGTGGCAGTCAGTCGATTGCAAACTCCCGCCCTGATTAGTTGGCAAGATACGTTTGCAGTGTTGTATCACGCCAGCGCTCAGGAAATTGTGTTAGCAGTGCCCGAGATCGGCTTAATTCGGAAGCAGCCTGCCAACTTTGTCGAAGCCTGGGGCGAAGAGGGGGAGGTGGTGCTGCTGCGTACCTCGAAATACACTCCCAAACAACGCTTTGGCTTGAGTTGGTTTGTGCCATCGTTGATTCGCTACCGGGGTGTACTCCTGATCGTCCTCCTGGCATCGGTATTCGTGCAGTTATTCGGCTTAGCGAATCCCCTGGTTACACAGGTGATCATTGATTTAGTCATTACCAAAAACAGTGGCGATACCCTCACCGTATTAGGGATCTTTTTGTTGGGAATGGCATTTGTAGAAGCCATTCTGACCAACTTACGCACCCATCTATTTGTTGATACTACTAACCGAATTGACCTGGCTCTGGGTTCCGAAGTGATTCATCACATGTTGCGGTTGCCCCTGCCGTACTTTGAACGTCGTCCGGTGGGAGAACTGGCAACTCGGGTAAATGAATTAGAAAACATTCGCCAATTCCTCACGGGAACGGCTTTGACGGTGGTACTCGATGCGGTGTTTTCGGTGGTCTACATCGTTGTGATGTTGATCTATAGCTGGGTGCTGACTCTAGTGGCGCTGGCAACCGTTCCCCTATTTGCTTTAGTCACGTTAGTAGCATCGCCGTTGATCCGTCGCCAGTCTCGGGAAAAAGCTGAACGCCATGCTGACACTCACTCCTATTTAGTTGAAGTGTTGGGAGGGATGCAGACTGTTAAAGCCCAAAATCTGGAACTGCGATCGCGCTGGCAATGGCAAGATCGCTATGCTCGCTACATTAGCGCTGGGTTTAAAACCGTTTCGACCCACACAACCGCCAGCAACGTTAGTAATTTTCTTAACAAGCTCTCCAGTATGTTGGTGTTGTGGGTGGGAGCCTATCTGGTGTTGCAAGGGAGCCTGACTCTGGGCCAGTTGATTGCCTTTCGGATTATTGCTGGCTATGTCACCAGTCCCCTACTGCGGTTAGTTCAACTCTGGCAGAATTTTCAGGAGACAGCGCTCTCATTGGAACGGTTGGCAGATATTGTCGATGCCCCCTTAGAGCAGGAAGAGGGCAGTCAAAATATTCTGATGCCAGACATCCAGGGACATGTGAAGTTTGACGGCGTATCCTTCAGCTTCAATCCGGCGGCGGGTGTGATGCAGTTGATTAATATTAATCTCGACTTTCCGCCAGGCACCTTTGTTGGCATTGTGGGACAGAGCGGCTCCGGGAAAAGTACCTTGCTGAAACTACTGCCGCGCTTGTATGAACCGCAAGCTGGCAAGATTGTGATGGATGGCTACGACATCAGCAAAGTGGAACTCTATTCCCTGCGGCGACAGATTGGCGTGGTGTTGCAAGATACGTTGCTGTTTGATGGTACGGTGCGCGATAACATTACCCTTGCCAATCCCGATGCCACCGATGAACAGGTGATTGAAGCCGCAAAAGTTGCCTTTGCTCACGACTTCATTATGGCGTTACCCAATGGTTACAACACACGGGTTGGGGAACGCGGATCGGCATTATCGGGAGGACAACGTCAACGGATTGCGATCGCCCGTACCGTGTTACAAAATCCTCGCTTGATTGTCTTGGATGAAGCGACCAGCGCCCTCGATTACAACGCGGAACATCAGGTTTGTGTGAATATTGCGGATGCCTTCCGCGATCGTACCGTGTTCTTCATTACGCATCGCCTTAGCACGATTCGCAGCGCCGATGTCATTTTGATGATGGATCAAGGCAGCATCGTCGAAATGGGCACACACGAAGAACTGATGGCAATGAAAGGTTATTACTACTGCTTGTATCAACAACAGGATGCTGCAAACTAACTATGACTACTTACACTCAGTTTGATCAACCGGTGATTCTTGAACAGTCACCCACTCGCTCCCGCCTGATTGCTGTTGGCATTATTGGCGCGACCACTCTGGCAGTCATCTGGGCTTGTGTATCCAAAATTGAAGAAGCGATTCCTGCGATCGGTAAACTGCATCCCCAGGGAGCAGTCAAAGAGATTCAGGCTCCCCTGGGTGGGGTGGTGCAAGAAATTTACGTGAAAGATGGGCAGCGGGTCAAGAAAGGCGAACAGTTAGTCAAACTAGATTCGACTACGGCGCAGGCACAACTGGTGTCATTACAGAAAGTCCGAGCTGCCTTAGTCGCAGAAAACCAGTTTTACCGCAGTTTGTTGACTGGCAATGCCACCGACCCTAGCAATATTCCGACCAAGATTGCGCCGGAATTGTTAACCCTTGCCAGAAGCCGCGCTGCCCTAACAGCAGAGAACCAGGTCTACCAGGCACAACTCCAGGGGCAGACTGGAGCGGCAAACTTAACGACTGAACAACGCCTTCGGCTACAAACTCGCCAAACCGAGAGTAATACCCGGTTAGCGACGGCACAACTAGAGGTGGAACAACTGCGACAACAATTAGCCCAGGTGAAAGTGCAATTAGCCAATGCTCGCAATCTATTAGGTGTGAATGAAGGTATCCTGCGAGATCTGCAAACGTTGGCAACGGAAGGGGGAATTTCGCGCCTGCAATATCTGCGACAACAACAAGATGTCGAAACTCGGAAGACGGACGTTCAGAAGCTACAACAGGAACAGGAACGACTGCAATTAGCGATTACGCAAGCGATCGAAAAACTGCATAATTCGGCGGCAGTATCCCAGGAAGATATGTTGTCGAGATTGACGGATAACAACAAACAAGTTGCCGCGATCGATAGCCAACTGACGAAGGCGATGTTGGATAACCAGAAGCAAATTGATGAAATTGATGGCAAGCTGAGTCAAGCACAACAAACACTCAAGTATCAGGTGATCACCTCTCCGGCGGATGGCACTGTATTTGAACTTAAACCGAGTTCTCCAGGGTATGTGGTGAATAACAATGTGCCGATGCTGAAGGTCGTGCCGACCGATTCCCTGGTGGCGGAAGTTTACATTACCAACAAGGATATTGGGTTTGTTAAAGAAGGGATGGATGTTGATGTGCGGATTGACTCGTTTCCTTTTAGTGAATATGGCGACATTAAAGGCAAACTGCTCTGGATTGGTTCCGATGCCCTTCCCCCTGATCAGATTTATCCGTTCTATCGCTTCCCGGCAAAAGTCCAACTCGATCGCCAACACCTGCAATTAGACGAACGGGAAATTCCTCTCCAGTCGGGGATGTCTGTCAGTACCAATATCAAGTTGCGACAACGAACAGTGATGAGCATCTTTACCGATCTGTTTGCCCGTAAAGCAGAAACCCTCAAATTTATTCGATAACTTCATCCTAAAATTTGAGAAATATTTCATCGAATCGCCATATCAGGTAACCAACCCAACCTTTGGAATAACTCCACCAACCACTGAGAGTAAAAATGTATTCCCGTGGCAAGCTTCCTTGAGGGGACTGGCTATCATAATGAAAGGAATCCCAGGGGGATAACCACATATTACCGGCACGCCAACGGACACATTGACCAAATTTATTCTCGTTGATTGTTTGTGTAGATATATTAGTGGACGAGGTGCAACCAATTTGATGCCAAATTTTACTTTGGACGCTAAATCCAAAGTGACCGTTACTGTTGCGGATCCAGAGTTGATCAATAATTAGTAGAGACTGGAGTGAAAGCGCTTTGATGTCTTCTGGTCTTAACCAACCATCCTTTTCCCGACCTGCTAATTTCAGTAAAAGCCGCTTAGTTTCATAGTCAGCTTCTTTCAACTGACCTGCCTCAAGCAGTTCCTCTAGCCTCTCACACCCCAAAGAAGTTTTAACAGCCTGCTCCGGTTCAGGCTCGACTTCATTTCGAGAAAACTGAGGTTGATAAGATCTTAAAAATTCATAGGCAGCATTAATTTGCTTTAGCTTCTCTTCTGCCTTTTGCCGTAACTTCGGATTATCAATAAATCGATCCGGATGCCAAACTAGAGCTAAATCTCTATAAGCCTGCTTAATCTCAGCCTGGGTAGCTCCTGGTGCAATTTCAAGTGTTTGATAGTGTCTATTTGGTGTCATAGTTAAAGTTCTGAAAAGTTATGAATGTTCAATAACTAGCCTTTCATTTGCCCAATAGCTTGCTCAAGTACATGAACAACCGTGTCATGAAACACATAACTTACAATTCTTGGGAAAAGTTATATAGCTATTTTGGCTGGGCAATATGTAAAAACTAGTAAGGTGCTTTTAGCCCCACATCCCCGCCTAGAATATCCACGCACCGCTAATAATCAGTACCACCTTAACCTTCAAACGTTTTTGTAGACAAGGCAATATTTTTGCCCTGCCAGTAATTTTAGAAAAAATTAATCCTTGAGTGAGGTTTCGTAGTTATATCCAAAAGGAATTTAGGTATATAACTTATTGCCTCTAAACTGTTCTTCTAGTTGTGATGGAATTGGGATTGCCACAGGCATTTAAATTCGTATTCATTGGTGTGGTGATTTGCACATTCAGTTTTTGCAGGGATTCGGCGATCGGGACAGCAAAGCCTAACCCTTCTACTCCACGACTGGCGATCTTCTCGGTGACAATCCCAATTACTGCCCCAAAGCGATTCAGCAGTGGTCCCCCACTATTACCAGGATTCACCGCCGCATCGGTTTGGATCAGATTGCGGGATGCGGTTGTCCGAAATCCACTCACAACTCCCTGCGTCACGCTATTGGTATAGGACAGGGGATTCCCGATCGCCACTACTGATTCACCGACCTTGACGGCATTGGTTTGGCAGATCGGTAGTCCGGAGATGTGGGTCGCTTCCCCTTCCAGTTTGACTAGGGCAATATCCGACGTGGCATCCCGTTTCATCACCCGCCCGGTGCGGGTAGACCCATCGTATAAATCAGCTTTGACCGAGAACGCGGCACCCACCACATGCTGATTGGTAATGGCTAACCCAGAGTCACTCAGCAAAAAGCCTGTACCTCGCCCCAGGGGAGTCCGAATCCGGATAATCGAAGGGATGGTCTGTCCGGCAATCTGTTCTACAGTCAACGGCACCGTAGAACTGGGAACCGCTGAGATTGTGTAGCTCGTTGTCGGCACTGCGGCTTCCGGTATCGGCGATCGCTCGAACACTGCCGCAAATTGGGGGGAGGCTAATAGCGCCTGAAAACTGGCTTTAATGGCTTCGTAGGTTGCTGCCGGATTCTTAATGCCCTCGGCTTCAGCTTGACCTGTCGTTTCTTGGCGATAAATCACCTTACTCCGATCGCGATCGAACACCTCCCAACGTACAGTGCGTTCGTCTTTCGTCACATCCCCAAACAGGGAACTGTAGGAATTGAGTGCCGCCTGGGTAATCGTCCCCCCGAGCAAAAATTGTCCTGGCTCCAATTCTTCTACCAATTGTTCTTCAAACACTGAACTGGTTTGGGCTTGAGCCACATTGTACCCTGCTCGATTCAGTTCATCTGCCAGCACCCGCCGCAGGGCATCTTCCAGTTGTTCATCCAGCCAACCCGAAGCGGTATAGTGTTGTTGTAGCAGATGAAGAAAGCCTTCGTGATGCCCACCTAAAAAAGCACCGGGCAACAACCCGGAACGAATGCGAGCAATCTCGATCGTCACTTTGGACTGGGGCTCGAAGGGGCTGAAAGGTGACTGACTGACAGTAGATTGGACAGGATGGAGGGGTGTGGCGCTGACAGGGAGTTGGAAGGGAGTCCAGCACAACACGATCGTCAGCAGGACACTCCAGAGAATTTTTGCCATAGACCGAGAACACAGAAGCAGATGGTCACTCAGCATGGCAAATTTAAATGTCTTTGGCAAGCTAAAATCTACAGAATTCGTGATGTGCTCCAGAAGTTTTCCTGGCGATGGTACGGAGATTGTCAAGGATTGCTATAGATTAGGAGGGAACTGGTTTCCACAAGGGATATGTATATCTTGATTGGTGGTGCGGGATTGATGGGGTTGGGGTTAGCTCAACGTCTGATTGATCTAGGTCATACCGTGGCAGTGATTGATATTGATCCAATTGCCTGTCGGTATGCGCGGGAACGCTTAGGTGTGATGGCATTTGAAGGGAATGCGGTCAGTACAGAATTGTTACTAGAAGCGGGAATTCGCAAAGCGGATGCGGTGGCCGTTGTGCTCCGGGATGATGCGTTGAATTTAGCCATGGTTTGTCTGGCAAAACATTACGGAGTGCCGCGAATTTTGGTGGGAATGCGGCATCGAGACTTTGCTGAACCTTACCGCATTGCTGGAGCAACCTATGTGATTAACACGATCGATCTCTCGGTTTCCACGATGGCAAATGCGATCGAGTATCCTCAGGTGGAATCAATGATGCATTTTGAACAGGGACAGATTGAAGTCTTAAAGTTGGCAATTCCTAAACAATGTTATGTGGTGAATCGGCGGTTAGCTGAGATTGCCCAAGATCCTCGGTTTCCCAGTGGTTCCCTGATTATTGGGTATCAATCTCACCCTCAGATGGACTTGGTGATTCCCAATGGCAATACTGTTTTAGAGCCGGAATCAACCATTTTAATTGTGACTAAACCGGGCACAATGCACGCCATGATTGATTTTATTCAAGGGTGTGAATCAACTTGATTTGTTTCCGAAAAGAGTAAATTTTTTAATCGTTTTAGCAGGGTATTTAACTCCGAAGGTAAAGTATTTATACTCAACTGACTTGCGCGATCGGTTGGCTAGACTGGCGATAGACTCAGTTAACTATCTTCAGGAAAACTATGACGCTAACAGTAGCTCAAGCCCGTCCCAGTGAACGAGCGCAGTTTATTCAAAAAACCTATACCCATTTAGCTGGGGCAGTTGGCGCATTTGTATTGGTTGAATTTCTTTTATTTCAAACTGGTATTGCGGCGGCATTAACGAGTTTTGTGGCTGCCAGTCGCTTTAGCTGGTTAGCGATTTTAGGTGGCTTTGCCCTATTGGGATGGTTCTCGCGAGAACTGGCTGGTAAGGCAGATGCGGTGCAAACTCAATATATTGGTTTAGGCGTTTATGTGATTGCTGAAGCCATCATCTTTGCACCCTTATTATTTATTGCAGCCTATTTTTCTGATCCCACTGTGATTCCGACGGCGGCAATTCTGACCTTATTATTATTTGCTGGATTGACCACGATCGCCTTTACCACCCGCAAAGATTTTTCGTTTTTGGGTGGCATTCTAAAGATTGCAGGCTTTGTGGCGATCGGATTAATTATTTGCAGCGTGTTGTTTGGCTTTACTTTGGGACTCATCTTCTCGGTAGCAATGGTCATCTTTGCGGCGGCTGCCATTTTGTATGACACCTCCAAAATCATGCACCATTATTCTACTGAGCATCACGTTGCAGCATCATTAGAGCTATTCGCCTCCGTCGCCCTACTATTCTGGTACGTGTTGCGTATTGTCATGGCATTCTCATCGCGTCGTTAATCGCACAGCTGTTCTCAGTAATGGACGGTGGTTAGACTCGGACGAGCAACTGCCGTCCATCTTTATTAATATGGAAAGCTCACACCGAGTCTTGGTATAAAAATCAGCTAATTTTATAGTAGAAATTTGTCTGGGTTTATTGGTCACTCAACGCTAAGGGCGATGAAACTCGAATGGAAACTGCACATTCTATCTGGTTTTTCTGAATAGATGTTCTTGAGGCAAATGTCACTGACTTAAGACCCTTGAAATCGATCTCGGGCTCAAAACTGAAATTATTAAAACAGCTTAAAAGCTTTAGTAGAACATCATTGTAGTCAGTTGAAATTGACTTTGACCCTGAGCCAGGATATTAATTTTAGGCTGATTTTGGTGTCATTCCTCTTGAGTCCTTCGGATTTAGGGGTAGGGGAATAGGGTAAGTAACAATTTTGACTTTCCAATACTCTTTGATACAGAGAGAGGCAAATTTTTTCTAGTCATGTAATCATATTTTCCTGATCTTTGTAAGGATATGATGAAGTTGTAGTTATTCTCTGGGAGTAATTGAGTTGGCTTGCTAAAGTTACTTGAGAAAAGTACAACTGTCTCAGTAAATTTATCGGGAAGTCAAATCCCTGGCTTTCCTGTAATCACTGGGTCTAGGGCACTTTAGTGAGTGAAATTCCAAAGAAGTCTCGATTGCTTTGGTTGGGTGCGCTCCTCAGTTCCGAACTGTTCCCTTCAACAATCATGTTTGTTAGGTACATCATGCTATTAGTCAGAAATTGAAACACTCAACCAGTTTCAGCGTTAAGCCGCAGAGTGGCATCAATTTCCTAATACCAGTTCGGGGCGATGAGAATCAGGTGTGTGATCGCCAATCTTTCAGGATCGCGAGACGAGAGAATCTCTCAAGTTTATAGCGATAGGCGAGTTAAATCAGGTGTCGTTTGCCCAAAAGAGTGAACTTGAGCATCTTGTAGATCTGAGTTCCTACCAATATCTGCTGCTCGCTCTCTGGCTGAAAGGCAATCGGGGAAGTTGAGCGATCGAGATTGTGACGGCGGCGATCGTCGTATTTTAAGTAATCAGGTGTCTTTTGCCCAGGGGAGTGAGCTTTGATGGTCATTTCGATCTCAGTTCCTCCAATGCGGTTTCCTTTTGCTGCTTGTAACGGTAGTTCGGGAAACTGATTCACAGAAATCGTGTGCAAATCTTGACATTCACCTGACGATAGAACGCTATGCAAACTGAGCCACCTTCGTTGAGTTCAGAGTTATATACTCAGGAGCGCCGCAAACGGAATCGAAAACGCTCAAAGCGACGTGGGATCTATTGCCCTATCCACGCTTGCTATCTCGATAGTGTTAGCCCTAAATATCCGCTGTTCGCTGACCAACCTGGTCAGTTGCAACAGCGAGGCATATCACGCAAAAATGCCCAGCTTTTGATCGCCGATCAAACGGCAGTGCCCTTACAAGGAGAGTGGTTGGAAGCATTTTGGTGTGAGTCTTGCCAGAGAACCAAGTGGTACCGGGTGCGTAAGCTAGAGAGTTCCTATGACGTTTCCCTTGCTCCACCTGAACTCTGGCGATCGGTGTCTGGTGTGATTGATCCTTACGGAAACCCTTCGGTCAGCGAGTTTACCAGAAGACAAGCTCGCATGTTGAAATATGTGTAGATTCTGATTAGTCGTCAAAAAGTAACTAAAGTCATCCTTTAGATTAAATCTAAAAAATGAATTTAGTTACTAAATGGTTGTTTTAGCGGTTAAAACGCTGAAAGAAATAATGGCGTTTTAATTTCATCAGAATCACGACATAAAGTTCCCTGGATTAGTCAATTTTGGATGCCAATGATTGTGCTAGCTGAGTCTGACATCAGTTTAGTCATAATTTTCTAATCAAGACCGAGGCTAAATTCTGAGTTGAATTACTTTAATGGGCTTGTGAAAGAACGTTTTGTCAGGAAATCACTTTCACAGCTTTGCCTGTTCGCCACAGTTGAGAACAGCTATAGGTGTATTTCTGCCATGTATTGCCAGGTTAGTGGGTACTGAAGCCCCTGTCTGTACTAAACCCTGCTCAAAAAGAAGTCAACCCTATGCATGCAGATTTGAAAGATCAACTCACCTCTGTCAACGTTGTTGGTATTCCTGTCACTGCCTTAGACTTTCAATCCCAAATTACCTTAATGATGCAATGGGCTAAGCAACGAGACAGTAGAAGCGTTTGCGTTGCGAATGTCCACATGTTAGTTGAAGCACACCGAGATGCTGCGTTTGCCAAAGTGCTAAAGCAGGCGGATCTCGTGACTCCTGATGGGATGCCACTGGTCTGGATGTTGAGGTGGTTAGGTAATCCTCGCCAGAACCGAGTAGCAGGTTTGGACATTATGCTGTCTGTCTGCGATCGATCCGTTGAGCAAGACATCAGCATTTTCCTCCTGGGTTCAGAACCGGAGGTTTTGCAGCGAATGACCACTAAATTCCATCAGGAGTTTCCCACGTTAAAGATCGCTGGGGCGGAATCGCTCCCCTTTCGTCCGTTAACTGAGGCTGAAAATGTGGCGATCGTCGAAAAGATCAATCAAAGCGGTGCTGGATTGGTGCTGGTATCGCTGGGTTGCCCGAAGCAAGAAGCCTGGATGGCTAAACACCAGGGTAAAGTCCAGGCGGTGATGATTGGGTTAGGCGGAGCATTTCCTGTCTATGCCGGATTGAAAAAGCGGGCCCCTCGCTTGATTCAAGGAGCGGGACTGGAGTGGTTGTATCGGCTGATTCAAGAACCGAGGCGATTATGGTGGCGTTACAGCAGCACAATTCCCATGTTTTTATGGTTAGCGCTAAAGCAACTATGGAGCAGTAAACCTGATCTAAACGAAGATTTAGTTGAAATCAACTGAGCATTGAGCTTGCTAAATCTTTGTCCATAGTTGTTTCCTCACCCCTTTTCCTTAACTTGGGAGAAGGGGTGATTACTCTAGTGAGTTGATTTATTTCACAATCAAGGTAGAAATTCATGACGAATTGCAAGCGGGCACTGATTACAGGAATTACTGGCCAGGATGGTTCTTACCTGAGCGAGTTTTTGCTGGAAAAGGGCTACGAAATTCATGGCATCATTCGCCGTACCTCTACGTTTAATACCGATCGCATTGATCATATCTATGTGGACTCCCATACTCCTGGGGCGCGGTTATTTTTGCATTATGGCGATTTGACCGATGGCACAACGTTAAGACGGGTCCTGGAAGAGGTGCAACCCACGGAAATTTATAATTTGGGAGCCCAATCGCATGTGCGGGTGAGTTTCGATTCACCAGAATATACCGTGGATTCTGTCGGTACGGGGACATTGCGGCTATTGGAGGCAATTCGGGACTATCAGCAGCGGACTGGAGAGCAAGTGCGCTTCTATCAGGCGGGTTCGTCGGAAATGTTTGGTAAGGTGCAGGAAATTCCCCAAACAGAAACGACTCCGTTTTATCCTCGCAGTCCCTATGCCTGTGCGAAGGTCTATGCCCATTGGCAAACGGTGAATTATCGAGAATCTTACAATCTGTTTGCTTGTAATGGAATTCTGTTTAATCATGAGTCGCCCCGGCGAGGTGAAACCTTTGTGACTCGCAAAATTACTCGGGCATTGGCGCGAATTGTTGCCGGACAGCAGCAAAAACTGTATATGGGCAATTTAGATGCTAAACGCGATTGGGGTTATGCCAAGGATTATGTGCAGGCGATGTGGTTGATGTTGCAACAGGAAGAGCCGGATGATTATGTAGTAGCCACGGGAGAAACCCATTCCGTGAAGGAGTTTCTAGATATTGCCTTTGGTTATGTCAATCTGGATTGGCAAAAGTATGTGGAGTTTGATGAACGCTATTTGCGTCCTGCGGAGGTAGAACTGTTGATTGGAGATCCGGCGAAGGCGAAGGCGAAGCTGGGCTGGGAACCATCGGTGACGTTTGAACAGTTAGTGCATTTGATGGTGGAAGCCGATCTGAAGGCATTGGGGCTAGTGCCATTGAATGGGCATGAAATCCAGATTGTGCAAGATTTAGCCACGGTGCGGCAGTCGGTTGGTAGTTCTCTGGCTTAAACAATGGCGTATTGTAAGGAATGGTGTGAATGAACACTCCTCAATTTGACCTGTCCGGTAAACGCATTTTGGTGACAGGGGGGGCTGGTTTCCTGGGTAAACAGGTGATTCAGCAACTAGTGGCGGCTGGAGCCACTTTAGATAAGGTGACGGTGACTCGATCGCGGGATTGTGATCTGCGCCAACTAGAGTCTTGTCAACGGGCAGTTGATCAGCAGGATGTGGTGATTCATTTAGCGGCTCATGTCGGTGGGATTGGCTTGAATCGAGAAAAACCGGCTGAGTTGTTCTATGACAACTTAATGATGGGAACTCAGTTGATTCATGCTGCCCATACGGCTGGAGTGCAAAAGTTCGTCTGTGTAGGCACGATTTGCGCTTATCCCAAATTCACTCCAGTGCCATTTCAGGAAGATGATCTGTGGAATGGTTATCCTGAGGAAACAAATGCACCCTATGGCATCGCGAAAAAAGCGTTGTTAGTGCAGTTGCAAGCCTATCGGCAGCAGTATGGATTTGATGGAATTTATTTATTACCCGTGAATCTGTATGGGCCGGAGGATAATTTTGAGCCCCGCAGTTCCCATGTGATCCCGGCTCTGATTCGCAAGGTTTATGAGGCGAAGCAACGGGGAGATCAACTACTGCCTGTATGGGGTGATGGCAGTCCGACACGGGAGTTTCTCTACTCTACAGATGCCGCGCGAGGGATTGTGATGGCGGCTCAGTTCTACAGTCATCCAGACCCTGTGAATCTGGGTACTGGGGAGGAAATTTCGATTCGGGATTTAGTGCGACTGATTTGTGAACTGATGGAGTTTGAGGGAGAAGTGATTTGGGAGACAGATAAACCAAATGGTCAACCGCGCCGTTGTCTGGATATAGAACGGGCGCAAGCGGCTTTTGGATTTACGGCTCAAGTAAGCTTCCGGCAGGGATTGCAGAATACGATCGCGTGGTATGCCCAACAGGCTGCTTAAGAGCAATCCCGAGCGATCGTCAGATGTTCCTACACTATTACTTCACATCTAAGAGGATGTTCTAGAGTGTTAAAGCTATTTTCTCTGGAAAGTTTAAAAAGCAGATAACCCTGTAAAAGTTTAGTAAATCTCTGCTGCTGATCTGGTCGGTTTCAGTAGGACTACTTAAAATTCAAAGGAGTGGAGCTTGGCATGATCAATTAGCTGATTAGAAAACTCTCCACACAAGTTTTCAGGGTTTAGTTCATCTACCAATAGTGCACTGCCGGGCTACCGAATCAATTGTCTAGCTTGCCTGGACAGAGGTAGGTGAATGATGCCACTAACTGGCGTTCTTCAGATCAACCATCAGCTTAGCAACTCTTTCACACACTTCTACAGTTCGGTAGCCTATCAGGTTTTGTAAAGTCAACTCAAACTGAACAAAAAGTACACTTAGGTAGGCTTAATTTATGACGTTGAAAACTTTCCATGTAGGAATGGTTGTAGCGGCAACTGTTGCTTCAAACACGATTCTATCTACAACACCTGCTCAGGCTGCAAAGTTAACAGGGGTTCTAAACTTTACTGGTGCAGTCACGTTTGATACTGTTGGCAACCCAACCAAACTTACATTTGAAGATTCTAATTCTTTATCACCTGGTCTCAATTTCGCTGTTGATTTAGCAAGTACGACGCTGGCTTTTGATACTCCCGAGAAGAATCAGGTTACTGGTACGGGAAAGGTTGCTCCTAAGGTCATCAACTTGGTTGGTGGTGAAGCTGGTCCGTTTCCAAATTGGTTAACAGGCTTAAAAGTAGAGGGCAAAGATCTGACATTTAACCTCACAAAATTTGTTTTAGGATCTGCCAGCATTAGATCCTTACCAGGTGGCTTTACGCGCTACGTCTATGACTCCGATATCAGTGGAAAGTTTTTTGCGGATGGCGAATTTCTGGGATCTGGTGTCTTTACTACACAGTTTGTTCTGACAGCGGAGCAAATCAACCAAGCTATAACAACAAGTTACTCAGGTACAATCGCCGCTTATCCTGTTCCTACTCCGGCTCTGCTACCTGGTCTGATTGGTCTAGGACTAGGTGTAATGCGTAAGCGCAAGACAGAAGCAATTGAGGAGGCTGCAATCAACGTTTAATTCATGTATGAAGGTGTGATGATTTGATAGCTTTTTATCCGGATCTCACACCTTTATCTCAGAATAATTTAAAGAATTTTCCTTGGTGCGAACTGATCAGATTAATATCCTGACCTTCCATTAGTTATTGTTCCTATTCACAAACTACCGACTTAATCTATGGCATCTCTATCTTCTTCACAGGTTTCTACTAGCTACAATACAAAATCCCTGATTAGAATCGTCGGTTTTGCCTGTTTAGCTGGCTTTGTAATTGATATGCTGATCCTGGCTTTACCCCCTGCTCTGGGTAATCCAGAGTGGCGCACAGGGTTTCTGCAACAGATAAGCGATCGCAGTATTGTTTTACTATTTGGGGCAGCATTAACCCTCTATGGCAGCTTAGAAGTACGGGCATTACGTAAGCAGCTTGGCATGGTATTGCTAGTGATTGGTGTCATATATCTGCTTTCCTGTGTGCTAGTAATTTATGATGGCTTGACCTTAAATGATCTAGCGGCTAAAAACATTACGAACCAAGCTGAGCAGGTACAAACCCAAATTCAAAATGCCAAAAATGATCCCAAAGTTGCACCCAGTATTACACCGGAGCAGTTACAACAAGCGTCTCAACAAGTGGATGCACGAGTGACGGCTCTAAAGCAAAATGCTAAGGCTGGCATCATGAAAACTGCGATCGCAATTACAGGGAATTTGGTGGTGATTGGGATTGCTTTGATTAGTTTAGGTCGTTATGGTCTGCGTCCACGTAGAAATTAGTGACAATGAAGTGGCAAAAGAAGGTGAGTCAGGTAGCCCGGCAATTCCTGCAAACTCACCTAAAAACAACTCATGGGCGCTTTGTATTATGTGGGTTACTAGTAGGACTGAGTTATCTCCCTGTTTGGCTCGGCGGTCTAACCGTTAGCGCATCGCAAGGATCGGCAGGATTACCGCTCATTCTGGCGGTTGTGTTTCTGGGATTTCACGAGTTGTGGAAGCAGCGGCAAGCATTAGCCCAGACTACGGCGGCGGAAGAAGACCAACTGTTGGGGCATATTCTCATCCTGAGTGGGGTGATCCTGTTTCCTTTTTGTCGATCTGTGATCTGGCCGCAAGCTTTAATCTGGTTATTAGTCCTGGCTGGGATTGCTTGTAGTTCTTGGGGAGTCAGCTTCTTTCGAAAATACCCACTGCCAATTCTGCTGATTGCGTTAAGTGTGTATCCTAAGCCTGGGGTGATGGCACGTATTCTGTGGCAAACTTTCACACCTCCGAACCTACTTGAGAATTTAATGGCGAATGCTGGAGTTCATGCCCTGAGAGCGATCGGACAACCAGCCACGGTGATTGAGAATGTTGTTTCGCTACCGGCTGGTGCAGTGAAAGTGGATTGGGGTTGCAATGGCTTTAATATGGCTTTTACGATGGCAGCGGCTGGTTTAATTATGGGACTTTTTCTCAAGCAAAGCTGGCTCAAGATTATTGGCTTTATTGTGGTAGGGATTGTTTTATCACTGCTCTTCAATGTGCCGCGTATCATGCTGCTAGCGATCGCTTCTGTTTATTGGGGAGAAGTATCATTTAAGTTTTGGCACGGGCCTTGGGGCGGGCAAATGTTTGCAGGGGTACTGTTTACTGTCTACTACTATGCCATTATGTGGATAGTGAATCGTTCCACTAAAAAAGTTCCAATATGAAGCCTAGATGAACGCCACTTAAAGTCAACATAAGTTGCAGAAGAGTTTTTGTGTTTCTCCCTGATATAAGGAGCAGCCTGCGTAGTAAGTGAGTAGTTCAAGTTAAGCCCTGAAATCAAACTATTTAGAACTAAGCTTGCTGTTACTTACAGTAATAGGTTTGGCTCTGTTAAGGTTAAACAATCAATAGAATATATAATTCTGTCAGAAGTGAGCTTTGATGGTCGTTTAGATCTCAGTTCCTTCATCGTAACCTCCTTAGGAACGGGAATTAAATAATTTTGATATTTTCTTGTACGGGTGAACAGCCGTTTGTCTATTCAGAGAACAATTGGTCTTATTTAATCTGCGATCCTTAGCCTTGAAATGACTTTGTTAACCAGGAGGTTCAATTACGGGATTAGTATGGCAAAAATAGTGACAAGCATAAGATGATATTGGAACACGACGGAGTGACTGCAAATGCCTGAAATGTCAAGATGCTCAAGACGGTCAGGTCTTTGGAGCCTGAGTTATTAATCACATAACTTTAGAACGTGATTACGTTCTTGTTGTATGGGATGACTATAGAAACAAAAGTAACAGCGTAATGAACCATCAAATGGCTGGAATACGGCAGCATCTCGTTATTGAAGCAGGACGAACAGAGCGCCAATATTGGCAGGATTTATGGAAGTATCGGGAGTTATTTTATTTCCTGGCTTGGCGAGACATTCTAGTACGTTATAAGCAAACCGCGATCGGTATTGCTTGGGCACTCATTCGTCCATTTCTGACAATGGTGGTGTTCACGGTAGTATTTGGTACATTAGCAAAGTTACCTTCTCAAGGTGCTCCCTATCCCATTCTAGTATTTGCGGCTATGTTACCCTGGCAGTTTTTCTCTAACGCTTTGTCAGAGTGCAGTAATAGTTTAATTGCTAATTCCAATTTGATTTCTAAAGTTTATTTCCCTCGGTTAATTGTACCAACCAGCTCAGTAATTGTAAGTTTCGTGGATTTTCTAATTTCGGGTATGATTCTTCTGGGGCTAATGGCATGGTATAACTTTGTCCCAGATTGGCGAATTCTAACATTGCCATTGTTTATTCTAATTGCTTTTGCAGCAGCAATGGGGGCAGGGCTGTGGCTGGCAGCACTGAATGTAGAATATCGAGATTTTCGCTACATTGTGCCGTTTATTGTCCAGTTTGGGCTGTATATCTCACCAGTTGGATTTAGCAGCAGCATTGTACCGCAGCAATGGCGATTGCTTTACTCTTTGAATCCGATGGTAGGGGTAATAGATGGGTTTCGCTGGGCAATATTGGGTGGCGATTCACAGATTTATTTGCCAGGATTCTTATTGTCTCTGACCCTAGTAGGGTTAATCCTAATTAGTGGAATTTGGTATTTCCGCCGCATGGAGCGGACATTTGCGGATGTGATTTAACTCCCGAAGATTAATTGGTAATAGTTTTAACTTCACAGCAGTCAGCAGTAAACAATAGGATAAGCATGTCTGACACGGTCATTCGGGTTGAGAATTTGAGCAAGAAATATGTCCTTAACCATCAGCAGGAGGGGCGTAAATATAAAACTCTACGAGATGTGATGGTTGGCAGCATTAAGTCTGTAGGCAAACGATTCTCGATTAAGAATAAAATTGAGAACCCCAGCAAGGAAGAGTTTTGGGCACTAAAGGATGTGTCATTTGAAATTCAGCAGGGCGATCGAATAGGGATTATTGGTCGTAATGGAGCCGGAAAATCCACTCTCCTTAAAGTCCTTAGCCGAATTACAGATCCTACTCAAGGTCGAATCAAGATCAAAGGGCGAGTAGCTAGTTTGCTAGAGGTCGGTACAGGCTTTCACCCAGAGCTAACAGGAAGGGAAAACATTTATCTGAATGGTGCCATTTTAGGTATGAGTCGAGAGGAAATCAAACGTAAGTTTGATGAGATTGTCACGTTTGCAGAGGTGGAAAAGTTTTTGGACACACCAGTCAAACGTTACTCTTCAGGTATGTATGTGCGTCTGGCCTTTGCTGTTGCTGCCAATTTAGAGCCAGAGATCCTGATTGTAGATGAGGTACTGGCAGTGGGGGATGCCCAGTTTCAAAAGAAGTGCCTGCAGAAAATGAAAGATGTCAACGATGATGGTAGAACCGTTTTACTCGTGTCCCATCAAATGACTACAATTAAAGCTCTTGCTACCAAAGCAATCTTTTTGGAAAGAGGCTATACCGAAGGTATTTCCGATGTAAATTGTGCTGTAGAAAAGTATCTGTTTTCCTCCTCTAACCATCAAGGGGGAACCTTTATTACTCACCAGCCCAGATCGCACAAAGATGCTTACATTACTGAAGTTAATTTGTTCAATGGATTGAATGAAATCCAGACAAATTTCCTGACTTATGAAGCAATTTTTATCGAAATTGTGTGGGTTAACTGTGCTGGTGTAGCTGTAATGCCTAACTTTATGTTGGTGAATAGTCAAGGGATAACTGTTATGATTGCTTCTGATGCACCCTCAGATTTTGACGGCAGTCAGAAAAAACGACCTGGCAGATACATTAGTCGATTTAAAATACCAGCCAACTTACTTAATTCCAATCACTATGTTCTACATGTGGCGTTGGATTGTGGTAGTCCAAGAATTTGTTATGACTACCATCTAAATGTCATTCATTTTTCGGTGACTGATCCAATGGATGAGCATTGTATTGCTCGTGGAGCGATGACCTCTGTGCGAGAAGATGCAGCGTTATGGCCAGCCCTGGAATGCAGTTGGAAGCGTATTGATGAATTGGCAACTTTGTGATGATACCGATCTTTCATACCTATATTCATCCATCTGCTGTCGAAAAAGTCTATTCAGTATTGGATTCAACCTTACTGAGTGAAGGGAAGCAGGTCAAAGAGTTTGAAGAGGCTCTGTCCATTCAACTTGGACTCATTAATCCTGTTGCCGTTCATAGTGGCACCAGTGCTCTACACTTAGCGTTGCTCCTTGCAGGAGTGAAACCTGGAGATGAGGTAATTTGCCCTACCCAGACCTTTGTAGCCTCTGCACTAGCAATTTTGTATGTTCAGGCAATTCCTGTTTTCGCAGATATTCAGTATGAAACAGGTAATATTTGCCCGCAATCAATTGCTAGCAAGATTACTGATAAAACTAAGGCCATCATGACTGTTCACTGGGGAGGCTATCCCTGTGATCTGGATGTTATTCATGCTATTGCTCAACAGCATCAGCTGGTAGTGATCGAGGATGCTGCTCATGCTCTAGGAGCGACCTATAAAAACCAGGTAATTGGTGCAATTTCCGACTTTACCTGCTTTTCGTTTCAGGCAATTAAGCATCTTACTACAGGGGATGGAGGAGCAGTCTGTTGCTTAAATCATGATTTGGTAGCCCGAGTTTTGGCTAGTCGCTGGTTTGGAATAGATCGAGCTAATTCTCAACTTTCATTTTTGGGAGAGCGGCAATACGATATCACGGAGGTGGGCTACAAATATCACTTAAATAATTATGCAGCAGCTTTAGGTCTGGCAAATTTACAGGGATTCCAGGATCGGTTAGAAAAACGACGCCAGATTGCCAAACGATATTCAGAGGCATTGGGTCAAATATCAGGAATTCGATTGTTTGAATATCAAGTCGATCGCCAGAGCGCCTACTGGCTTTATGGTATGCATGTGGAAAGACGAGATGATTTCATCTTGGCACTTCGCGATCGAGGTGTTACTGCTTCTGTTGTACATCAGCGAATCGATCGAAACTCTGTTTTTGGAGGCAAGCGACCTAATTTAGTACATCAAGCTCGATTTGATGAAACCCAGGTTCATATTCCAATTCATGATGGGCTGAAGGAAGAAGACATAGCCCAGGTTATTGAGGCGATTAAAAGTGGTTGGTAAGTTAAGTAGCATCACGTACTAACCCTTAATAGTTTGAGCACTATTACAATGATCTTGGTAAGAGGTTATTTGAAACAGTATGTTCTGTTTTATCGGTTCCTTAGAAATTTCACTAGCCTGCGGTTAAAGCTATGGTGTACATCTAAATTGAGCGGATTCTCCCTAGTTCTGGCGCTGCATGAGTAGTAATTTTTAGCTTCTTTCCAGTTGTCTATAAAAGCTTAATCATTGTTTTCTGTTATGGCAGTTATATAGCCTAAATTACATTCAAACAAAACCTTTTTTAAGGAAGATTATGACGGTTGTACTTCTAGGGCATACAGGGTTTGTTGGCAGAAGTGTGGCAGAGGTGCTGACTGAAAATGGAGTAGTGTATATTCCCACTGCTCGTCGGGAAGGAGTTGATTTACGAGATGTAGCACAGGCAACGGCTTTTTTTGAAACTACTCAACCCGACTTCATCATTAATTGTGCTGCACACGTAGGTAGCCTAAATTATGTGACGCAACAGGCCGCAGACGTCATCCTGGATAACTCACGCATGGTTCTATCGATGTATGAGGCGGTTGCTAAAGTGTGTCCAGAGGCGATAATTATTAATCCCATTGCTAATTGTGCCTATCCAGCCCAGACAGAAACGTTTTCTGAGGAAGATTGGTGGAATGGACATTTGCACCGTTCTGTACTGGCTTATGGAGCTACCCGCCGATTGATGTGGGCAATAGGAGAAAGTTTTCTAATGCAACATGGAATTAGAAGTATCAACTTACTCGTGCCCAACATGTATGGTCCATTTGATTCTACTGATCCTAATAAGGCTCATGCTCTGAATGCCCTGATCTCCAAATTTGTTAAAGCTCAACAAACGAACCAGAAGGAGATTGAAGTTTGGGGTACTGGAGCGGCGATTCGAGAATGGTTGTATGCCAAGGATTTTGGTCGTATTGTCTTGGAGATCATTCAAGATCCTAATCGACTTGGTCTAGCAGAGCCACTGAATATCGCTCAAGAATTTGGATTAACTGTACGGGAATTGGTGGCTGTAATCAAGTCTGCTTTTAATTATAAGGGAGAAATTAAATGGGATGAAACAAAACCAGATGGCGCGCCTAGGAAGGTAATGGACGATCGACGATTTAGAAAAGTATTTCCTGATTTTGAGTTCACCTCATTGTTAGAGGGAATAGGAACCACGATTCGATACTATGAATCTGTTTTTCCTTATTAGAGTTTGGATCAAGAATCATGCTATATGACATGTCTCTGCTTAGGTCAGTAGGCGAGGATGTTTATATTAGTTCTAATGTAGAGATCAGGCGTCCGCATCTGGTTAGTGTTGGTAGCCATATCGCAATTGATAGTGGATTTTATATCACAACTCAAGCGCAACTCGAAGACTATATTCACATTGCTCCCTATGTCACTGTAATTGGTGGAGTCAATGGACTTTTGAAAATGGGCAATTTTACTAATATTTCGGTAGGAGGCAAGATTATTTGTGGCTCTGATGAGTTTTTGGGTGCAGGTTTAGTCACAGCTCCTGGAATCCCTGATGAGTTTCGAGACACCTTGGTAGTTGAACCAGTAGTTTTCGAAGACTTTGCAAACGTGGGAGCTAATGTGGTGATTATGCCAGGAGTTACTTTAGCAGAGGGCAGTGTTGTGGGAGCTTGCTCACTAGTAACTAAAACTACGGAGCCATGGACAATCTATATTGGGACTCCAGCAAAACCCGTCAAAGCTCGCTCTAAAGACAAGATGATCGAACATGCCAAGAAACTTGGATACCGTTAACATAACTATGAGTCAAATCAAGCTTTCCTACGTGATTACAACGCGCAATAAATTGCCTTACCTGAGGGAGGTAATGCAACGGTTATTAGAAAATGTTCAAGCAGACGAAGAGATTGTGGTTGCAGATGGAGCTAGTACAGATGGCACAGTTGACTATCTAAAAGACTTATATGAGCAGGGCAAAATCCATCAGTTCATTTCTGAACCTGATAAAGGAGAAGCTCACGGTTATAACAAATGCTTACTAATGGCGCGGGGTGAACTGATCAAGATCATTACTGATGATGATGTATTTTACTATCCTGGTATTCAAGAGTGTAAGCAGTTTATGCTGGCTCATCCTGATATAGATGTGCTCGGTACTCAAGGAGCTAGTGGAGGTGGATGTCTTTCTCCTCAAGAGTTTACTCAGTATTTAGATCGCTACAAAGCCTGGAAAGAAACAGTTCGAGCATTTGATTTTTCTGGTCTTGGTCTTATGATAAGGCGTAGTTCTATTCCTCTTACAGGGCTGTTTAACACAAATTTCTTATGGGTTGACTGTGAATTTACATATCGGATTACATCAAGGCATGTTAACTTAGCATGGTTTACGGGGCTTTGTTGGGTTCATTGTGGCAATCTGCAAAGTAATAGTCGCCAATGGAAGCGTATGCGTCTAGATATGGATAGATTAGATAAGTTTTATGGTATATCTAAACAGCCAATAAAAAGAGTTCAGGAACGTATATTCACATTAAAAGTTGATACAGTAAATCTTCTTAAGAAAGTTCAATTTTTAGACAAACTCAAGGAACAAGTTAGACCGGAGAGAGTTATTCCTCAAATAGAAGATGTTCATGCTTTTAATTATCAGTGGCTAGAAGAAAAAAGCATTCAGAGAAAAAGCCATTTTTTGCATTAAAGTTCATAGTATTTTTAATGCAAAAAAGATTTCAATTGGTCAAAGCGACGATTGCAGCAGGAAGTCTAATTTACACCGATGAATATGGCATCTACAATGCGTTGCCTGAGTGGGGCTATGAGCACAAAACAGTATGTTATAGCGCAGGGGAATATGCCCACGATGACGATTGGGATAGGTTTCGTGAAGTCTATGTCAACACAATGGAGGGCTTTTGGTCGCTACTGTGCTCGTGGTTACGTCCTCATCGTGATATTTCTTAGGCAAAGCTGCCCTTGTACTTGAGTTTTTTTAAGTTCATCCACAATACCAAAAAACGAGGCAAAGAATTGCTCAGTGCTTTATTAGAAATTTTCTCACTTAACTTCCTGAATTACCTATTACCCAACTGTATTTCTATAATACTAGAAATGCATAAATTGTCCTCCTATGTATCTCATCATTTTTATATTAGCGTTTGTAATTGCAATAATATATTATTGGATTGCCTACCGATATACTAATAAACAAGAACACAAGTATAGCCTCAAAAAAATATTTCTTGTTATTTTACTATTTTCAATGATTGACATTTATCTTTTTCCATTTTCTAAAATACATCCTTCTACTCTAACTGGATTCGACAAAACTTCTCTCTCATCTGGACTACAGATCACAGTTTATATAGCGATCTTCCTTACTTTGAATTGGTATTTCAAGAATTTCTTAAAAAATTCAGTTTTACTATTTAGAGATCCATTTTTAATAATTTTATTAGTATTCACTATGCTATCCACTTTTTGGTCAGAGACGCCCATCTTAACTTTTCGAAGTAGCTTAGTCATTATTGGATTTACAACTTTAGGATCTCATATTGCTAAACAATATAGCTGGCAAGAGCTAAACTATGGCTTACGGTGGAGTCAAGCATGGATTGTCGGAATTGGCTTAATAGTTGCAGTAATATTTCCATCAATAGGTTTTGAACCGAAAGGGTTAAAAGGAATCATGCCCTTTGCTAACTGGCTAGGAACACTAACAGCTCTAGGAACAGTTTTATGGATATTACAAGCAATTAGTTACTCTTATAAGCGCAAGCTATCATTAAGTATGGCATCACTAATGTTTTTAGTAACATTTGCAGCAGGCTCAGGAACAGGAATCTTACTTTTACTAAATTTAGTTATGTTTATGTTCTTTCTACTTATGTTAAGGAAATTTGGTTTTCGATGGAAATTAGTTTTAACTCCTGCTTTTATAATATTTGCAATATTAGGAGTTGTATTCATTTCTCAAAACTTTGCTTTTATAACAGAATCATTTGGTAAAGATTCAACCTTAACAGGTCGTACTGATTTTTGGCCACAACTTATACATAAAATTTCGCAACATAGCCTAACTGGATATGGTTATTATGGTTTCTGGCAACCTTGGCGAGGGATAGAAAATCCAGCTATTGAAATTGGCAGTGCTAGCTATACTCCACCAAGAGCACATAATGGATTTATTCAAATTGGTTTAGATTTAGGTTTAACGGGGTTACTGTTATTTGGATCCTCTTTAATTAGAAGCGTAATATTATTGCTTCGGTATATACAGGTTGGTAGAAAACCTGATTCAATTGCGCCTTTAATTATTCTACTGTTTATAGTATTAAGCAACGTTAGCCAAGATTTTCTATTCACTCCAAACTACAGATGGTTTTATTATATTTTAATCATTGTAGCTATTGATATAGAAATAAGAAATACTGTATTGCATTCAAGTTCTATTCTAAAAACAAAGGCTCACTAGAGACAATTTCATTAGCTAATATCATTTGATGCTTACTTTTTAAGTTAAGTAAAGTTACTGCTGTAAGTGAAGAGTGCATCACTTCGCTCCACCTTACACGCTTTGTAGAATCAATTCTACTCAATAGCACTCTTCAAATGCCCTATTTTATAGGGACAGCAAGTGGCAAAGAATCAATACAAAAAGATTGAAATAGTAAAATTTTAGATTGCTCTTTTATCAAAAGTTAGATAAGTTCTAAAAATGATATAGCTATTTGTAGACGAGAAAGAATAATTTGGACTTCTTTACTGTTTTTCTACTACTTCGTGCATGGTTATTCAAGTTTCCCCTCAGATTCAACATCAGTCTTCCTGTCCCTACTGCCAAGTAGTATTAAAGCCGTCTTCATTACTATGGGCAGGTATGTTCATTTGCACTAGATTATCTTGTCAAATCTGTGGAGCAGAAATTATAGAGGAACTTCCTATAGGTCATGCTGAAAATGCAGTTTCTCAAGTAGATCTTGTAAAGCAAGTAGCTTTCGGTAATTGTTGGACTCGAGAACTTTTGTTAGCTAATCTAATCAATCCGGAGCAGAAAGTTGTTAACTTAAACCGGGAGATTTTCCAGCAACGAGATCGTGTGATTATCCTCAATTGTATTGACTACCTTTATGGACACTGTTTGTTAAAGCTATTAAATGCTCAACGACATCTAGAAGATAATGCTGATTATGGCTTAGTTGTTCTTATTCAGTCATTTATGCGATGGCTTGTTCCTCAAGGAATCGCGGAAATTTGGACAGTAGATATTCCTTTGCGTCAAGGTAATCTCTACTATTTGAGTCTCAATCAAACTATCAATAATGAAATAAATCGATTTCAAGCTGTTTATATTAGTGAAGCTTTTTCACATCCCAATCAGTTTAACATTACAAATTTCACAGGTGTTTCTCATTTTACTTGGCAACAGAAGGAAACTAAAGTTACTTTCATTTGGCGAGAAGATCGCCTCTGGTGCTCTCCCAATCTAACTAAAATTTTGAGCAGATTAGGGCTTCTCTTCTGGGCTTTAATGCTACAGAACTGGCAAATAAAACGTCTATTTCGACATATTCGTCGGCATATACCGCATGTAAAGCTAAGTGTCGCTGGTTTAGGTACACATACTAACTTTCCAAGCTGGATTATAGACAAAAGGGTTAACCAGTTTGACATTCAAACAGAATATGAGCTGTGCCAATTCTATGCTGAAAGCAATTTAGTTATTGGTGTCCACGGTTCTAATATGCTGCTACCCTCTGCTCATGCAGGTATGGTTATAGATCTAATGCCTCCTGATAGATGGGCAAACTTTGCGCAAGATATTCTTTATCAAGAAAAAGATTCTAGGCTGGCTGCATACTGTTATCGCTATCTTCCAGTACAAACTAGCCCTAAACTACTTGCCTTAATCGCTAGCACTATGATTCTAAAGTGGTTGCGATTTTCCTCCCAAATGAGTAATAAATAATCCATATGAATATATCTGTTGCTCTAATCATTTTCAAACGACCTGATTTAACTAAGAAGGTATTTGAGCGTATCCGTCAGGCAAAACCTAAAACGTTATTCGTTATTGCTGATGCACCCCGTCCTGAGAGGCCGGAGGAGGTAGATTTATGCACCACTACCCGCGCCATTATTGATAGTGTTGATTGGACATGCGAAGTAGTAAAAAACTATGCTGAAATAAATTTAGGATGCCGGTTACGACTTGCTACAGGCATAAGTTGGGTTTTTGATCAAGTTGAAGACGCCATCATTCTTGAGGATGATTGTTTACCCCACCCAAGCTTCTTCCAGTTCTGCCAGGAATTGCTAGAAAGATACAGAGATGATGAGCGCATTATGATGATTAGTGGAACTAATTATGCAGGTGAGTGGAAGTCAAAACTTCAAAGCTATCACTTCTCCTATTACGGAGGTATTTGGGGATGGGCTTCTTGGAGAAGAGCTTGGAAATACTATGACGATAGTATGCATCTATGGACCGACCAACATACAAAAGATTTGATTCGAGATTTACTATGTGATAAAGAGCAGTTTGAAGCCCGAGAAAAACTGTTTGATAGTGTATTAAAAAGAGAAATTGATACTTGGGACTATGTTTGGAGCTTTGCAAGACTTTCGCAATCAGGTTTATCAATTGTTCCCTCTATCAATTTAGTTTCAAATTTAGGATTTGGATTGGATGCTACACATACAACTAATAGCAATTCTCATCTGTCCAGAATGAAAGTAAACCCATTAAAATTTCCTCTTCAACATAACAACACTTTAATTGCTGATCGAGACTATGATAGATATCTTTTTAGAAGTTTGTATAACCACAAAAAAGTATTTAGAAAAATATTATATAAGCTCACCAAATTGCTAGAATCAAACATGCCAGAGTAAGTTCTCATACTTTTCGATTTTTAAACATAATGTCTTACTTAAAGGCAATTTATTTCAGTTTTTTATCCAACAACTAGATTTAATGATTGAATAGATAGGTTATTTTAATATGCACCAAGTTAATTCAAAAAAATCATCAGTCCCATTGATTACCATATTTGACACTTCAGTATGTAGTTCAAATCTTGGAGATTTAATTATTATGGATGCTGTCAGAAAAATTTTGAGAGAAGTGTTCAGAGATGCTCTATTCGTATCTTTGCAAACTCATGATAGAATTTCCAGAAAATCATATTCTTTGATTTCACAAAGTCTGTTCACCTTCGTGGGTGGTACTAATCTTTTGATGTCTGGCATGGGAAATCCAAGGCGATTTAAACAGTGGGAAATTGGACTTCCAGATGCATTTTACGTTAAAGACAGTATTCTTCTAGGTGTTGGTTGGTGGCAGTATCAAGAGAAAGTTGATCTTTTTAGCAGTATTCTTTATAAAAAACTTCTTAATCAATCATATCTTCACTCAGTTAGAGATAGCTACACAGAGAAAAAATTAAAATCAATGGGTATTGAAAATGTAATTAATACCAGTTGTCCAACTATGTGGTTATTAGATGAGAAACATTGCATCGGAATCCCATCAAAAAGGGCACAATCAGTTCTTCTAACTCTAACAGAGTATAAACAACATAAAGATGCTGATTTAGAGCTCTTTCAGCTACTTAGAAAGGAATATGAAAAAATTTATTTTTGGACACAGCAACCTGGCGATTATAAGTATATGAAAGAAATTTCTGGAGATGAAGTTATTTATTTATATCCAAGTTTAGAAGCTCTAGATGATTTTCTTTTAAAGAATGAGATTGACTATATTGGAACGCGCTTGCATGCAGGCATCCGTGCTCTGCAAAATAAGCGCCGAACTTTAATTTTAGCTGTAGATAACCGTGCAGTTGAAATATCAAGAGATACTAATCTACCAGTTATTCAGAGAAATGATTACAAAGGTATTGAAGAATGGATTAATTCGTGCAACAAAACAAAGATTCTTCTTCCGGAAAATAATATCCAGAAATGGAAAAATCAATTCTTGAACTTCTCTTGTTGCGAAGGAAGTCTAGATTAGCTATTAGTAAAAGTTTTAATCTAAATTTAGTTGATTAAAGATTTAGGCTTACCTAATTCAGTTCCATCTAAAGTCTTAATATTTTATTGTTTTTTATAGACTTTATATCAAACATGAAACCTCTACTTGTAAGTGCCTCAGATTTAGATGGTGGAGCTGCCCGTGCAGCATATCGGTTGCACCACGGATTACTATTAAAAGGTGTTCAGTCTCGCTTACTAGTTCGAGACAAACTAGGGATAGATATCAATACAGTTAAACACAAAACTTTAGCTTCAAAATTAGCAGCTAATCTGGATGCAGCACCAACGCATTTTTATTCCAGGCGAGTATGCTCAATGTTCACTCCACAATGGTTTCCTGATACGATCGCACCAAGTATTCAGGAATTAGCGCCAGATATTATTAACCTACACTGGATTGGATTGGGTTATATCCAGATTGAAACACTAGCTAAATTTAAGCAACCGATTGTTTGGACATTACATGATATGTGGGCTTTTACAGGGGGCTGCCACTACATTTATAATTGCGATCACTATACAGTATCTTGTGGAAACTGCCCACAACTTCAAAGTCATACAGATTGGGATCTATCAAGATTGGTATGGCAGCGCAAGAAGAATGCTTGGAAAAATCTGAACCTAACAATTGTTACTCCTAGTAGGTGGTTAGCTAAATGCGCCAGTGCTAGTTCTCTCTTTAGAAATACTCCTATTGAGGTTATTCCTAATGGGATTGACCCAGTAATTTATCGTCCCATTAATTATCAAATTGCCCGAAATCTCCTCAATTTTCCACTAGACAAAAAACTAGTTCTCTTTGGATCCGCTAGTGCAACTAGCGATCCTCGGAAAGGATTCCAGTTTCTGCAAGCAGCATTAAAGATTCTACGCCAGTCTGATCTCCAGAGCCAAATTGTACTAGTAGTATTTGGTGCGTCAGCTAGCAGTAGCAATGAAGATTTAGGCTTTCAATGTTATTACTTGAACAAACTTAATGATGACATTGCTTTAGCATTAGCCTATGCCTCTGCAGACGTGTTTATTGCTCCTTCCGTACAGGATAATCTACCAAACACCATAATGGAAGCGTTAGCATGTGGCACACCATGTGTAACCTTTGATATTGGTGGTATGCCCGACATGATCGAACACCAAAAGAATGGCTATTTAGCAAAACCATTTGAAATAGAAGATTTAGCACAAGGAATTAAGTGGATACTTCAGCAGGGAAGTAATCAGTATCAAATACTTAGGAAGAATGCTCGTCAAAAGGTAGAAAGAGAATTTACACAGGAAATGCAAGCTAAAAAATATCAATCTTTATTTCAAAAGATTCTAAAGAAATAAACTTCTTTAAAGGAGATTCCAAAGAGTTTCAAACATAAAACTAACAAGTTCTAGTTTAAAGCAAAATAAAATTATTACTCAGCGATCATTCATGAAAACGTATAAATAACTGTATGCAAAGCTATTTAAAGTCATTGATTACTAGAAGATCAAAGACCAAGTCTGAGGATAAAAGCGCACATAGCAATTCTAGGATAATGCTATTTGATCTTTATGCAGGTGGCCATCATCCAATCTATATTCAACACTTAATAAAATATTGGCATGAACAAAGCTTAAATGAACAAATAGATATTCTTGTAACTCCTGAGGTTTCACAAAATCATTTTGATTGTGTAATATCTAACTCAGATATTGACAGGCAAACTGTTAACATTGTAACCATTACACCTAAAGAAGCTAAGTCTCTCGTTCCAAGGACATCTCCTATCAATCGAGCATTCCGAGCTCTACAAGAATGGATACTATTATGGAAATATGTCCGCTTAAGAGGAACGACCCATTGCTTAGTCATGTACTTTGATTCATTTCAAACCCCATTAGCACTTGGGCTAAAGTTACCATGCCGAATTTCAGGTATCTATTTCAGACCAACATTCCACTATACTAAACTCCCTAATTATCAACCAACTCGTAAAGAAACAATACAACACTGGCGAGAAAAAATTATTCTTCCTAGAATACTGATGCATCCGCAACTGGAAAAGCTATTTTGCCTTGATCCACTTGTTATAAAGTATATTTTTCATTTAGATAATCAAGCTAAATCTATTTATTTACCTGATCCCATTCCATTCTTAAGAAAAATTAATGATTACCAAATAGAGCAAACTAAGAAAGTTTTAGGGATCGAAACTGGGCGACGTATCTTTTTGTTGTTTGGGGCAATTGATAAACGAAAGGGTGTTTATCAACTTTTACAAGCTATTGAAAGGCTGCCAAAAGAATATTGTCAAAAACTCTGTTTGATATTAGCTGGACAAGTAGAGATCCAAGCAGAACAAGTTCATATAGAAGCTCAAGTAGCTAAAGCTTGTAAGCTTTCTAATGTACAAATTATAAAGTTATTTAAATTTATTCCTGACAATGATATGTCTGCATACTTTCAGTTAGCGGATGTTATTCTTGCTCCTTATCAAAAACATGTTGGAATGAGTGGAATTATACTTTTAGCTGCTGCCACCTCAAAGCCAGTGTTGAGCTCAGACTATGGGCTAATGGGAGAAATAGTACGACAAAATGAATTAGGTTTAGCAATTAATTCCTCATCACCAGAGGAGCTTGAAAAAGCTCTTCTCCGTCTATTATCTGAGCCATTAGATAACTTTTGTAATCCTAGTAAAATGCACACTTTTTCACAACAATATTCACCTGAGAAATTTTCAAGTATTATTTTTCAAAATTTATTAAACTCTATTTTCAATACATGATTTCCCTCTTTTGAAATGAGATAAAAATTCAAGTAATCCTAAGAATTTTTCCTTTTTTCACCAGATTTTAGTGGCAGGAACATAAATTAACTATCTGCGTTTCTAATCTAATCAAAAAGGTTTGATATGAAAAATTATTGCATTGCTTGGTTAATACCATCAGCCGCATCTGGAGCTCATTGGCAACCTATTTGGAGTGAGTTTCTCAAAGCTTTTCCTAACACTACTTTTTATACTACCTGTGTTTGGAAAGAATTTGATCCTACCGCTCCTTATGCCAAGGCAGTAAAAATTGTTGGAGAGCTAAAGCGTTTATTCTTCAAGAAAAAAACAGATCACTATGGTTATCAGTCCGGTTTAATGTGTTTACCTTTAACTATCGTTAAATATCTTCTAGATAGCAAGCCTAATATCATTATTGCCAATGCCTTTTCCATATGGTCTATACTAGCTGTTGGATTAAAAGCAATATTAGGATATAAAATCATTATTTTATATGAAGGCAGCACACCGAACTCTGATCTAAAGGATTCAAAGGTTCGTTCTATTACACGAAAGCTTATCGCTCCATACGTCGATGCTTTTGTTGCAAATAATCTAGGGGCTAAGCAATACTTACGGGATTATTTAAAGATTAGTGAATCTAAAATATTTTACCGTTCCTATTTAGTTCCAGATAAAACAAGTTTACTAGCTGGGCTATCAGCTTATAGAACAATTCCATCCAGACTAAACAACACTGTTTTTACCTTTATTGGCAAGCTTGTAAAACGAAAAGGGCTTTGCCAATTATTGCAAGCCTGTTCTTTATTACAGAAGCAGGGTTACCACAATTTTAGTTTTTTGATAATTGGGGAAAGTTCTGAGCAAGAGATGTGGCAGCAGCAAGCTAAAGAGCTAGGATTAGAGCAAAAAATTATCTGGATGGGAAGATGTTCTTATGGTTGTTTAGGCTTATACCTAAAACAAACGGACATATTTGTTTTCCCTAGCTTGGAAGACGCATGGGGAATGGTTGTTTTGGAAGCAATGACCTTTGGAAGGCCCATCCTCTGCTCTAAGCAAGCAGGAGCTTCTGAAATGGTAATTCATGGAGAGAATGGTTATCTCTTTGATCCTTTTGAACCAAAACAACTGGCTGAGTTGATGCAGCGATTGATAGAACAGCCTAAGTTGATCAATCAAATGGGACAGAGATCCCAACAACTAATTGCTGAACATACACCAGTACTAGTAAAAGATTTTTTTGAAGAAGTTATCTCTCAATTAATGGCAGTAAAGTGAATTACTAAACTCATTAACAATATCTTTAAAGAAGACTTATACAAATCTTTATTCTTATATCTTCTACTGTAAATTTTTTATATAAGGCTTTTTCAAGTCAATACCTATAAATCAAACTTTACAGATAAAGAATGGAGGCAAAGTACTGAATAGATATGGTTCAAAATAATTGTCAAAAAATTGCAGTCTTTGGTGAATGGAATACAACTAATTTAGGAGATCGCGCTATTTTAGAAGGTGTTATTGATTTTTTTAGGGATACAGGTTGGGCTATAGAGACTTACGGGCTCGGTTCATTAACACCTATTTATCATCCATCTATCCTCAAGAATGATCAAACTAAGTTAGGAAAATACCAATTTTACTCAGATGCTAATACTCCCCTTATAAGCAACAGTAATCTTACTAACTGGGTACACCATCCTTTTCAAAAATATTGGAAACGGTTCATTAGAGCATTTCGTCAACAGATAAGAATTCGGCTTCTCATGCCTCAATTAAGTCAAGCTCAAGCAATCTTAGTAGGAGGGGGTGCTTTATTATCGGATTGGAATCTTCACTTTCCCCAATCCCTCGCTGAAATTAGTTGGGCTGCTAAACAGCTTCATTTACCTGTCTTTTGTTTGGGCTGTAGTGCAGAGGAAGAATGGTCTCCTCAAGGACGAAAAATTATTCAAGACTTTGTTCAGTCTTGTCAATTTGTCGCTACTAGAGATCAAAAAACGGCAAATCGCCTTTCAGATTTACTCTCTACCCGTGTAGGGGTATTTGGTGATTTTGCTTTAAGAATCCATCCTACTAAAAGCTATTTAGTAGATTATAAGCAAATCTCCCATTGTAAGCAAACTTTAGCAGTTAATGTAATGAAATTATCAGAACATCGAAAGAACCTTCAACAGAGCTATGAAGACCAACTAGTTAATTTAGTTAATGCTTATCTTAATCAGGAAAATATAGATTCAAATGTTACTATTTTTACAACTGGTTCCACAGAAGATATTAAACCAGCACAGCAAGTGTTTACACGAATAAACACCACAAGAAAACTGTTGATTACCCCAACTAATTTGGAAGATTTATATGAAGTATTTCGGTCAAGCCATCTTGTTCTTGCATCAAGGCTGCATTCAGCTATTTTAGCAATTTCGGAAGGTTTACCAGTTGTTGGAGTGGCTCCTGGATCTAAGATCCAGCAGTTCTTTGAACCGATAAACTTGAAGGAGTTTAGCGTAGATATATTGCAACCGCAGGCAGTTTCTCAAATCATTTCTCTACTCAATGGGTATCATCTTTATCAACAAAAAGAATTAATAGACTTATTTGAAATAGAGAGAAACCGTAAGCAGGTTAAAGCTTTACTTACTCGATAAGGATATCATGGATCTCTTTTTTTATTTGAAGCACTTTCCACCTTACGGCGAGGACTTGCATGAAGGTACTCGTAAAGCTGTTCATGGTTTAGCAGCAGGAATTGTGGCTTGTGGAGCTAAAGTTACTATTTTATGTGAATGGATTCAGGACAGTGAATTCCAATCTGAAAGTGGATATACTATTCGCTGCTTTAAAAACCCAAAAAGTAGAAAAACCGATACGATTGACAAAACAGCCTCTTTTACCTTGTCACCTGACTTAGAACCCTTTTTGGTCGAGCACCGTCAGAATAGCTTATTTATCTTGAATGGAATTTTTCACCGTAGTCTTGCGTCTCTTTCTCAACTCCTGCGAAAACATTCTATTCCCTATATCGTTGCACCACATGATGTTTACCACCCTGCCATCTTTAAAAAGAATGCTCATCTTAAATGGCCCTACTGGTATCTTTTGGAGAAGCAAATGTTGCAGAAAGCAAAAGCTATTCAGGTACTAGACAGACGACAAAGTCAGTGGTTACAACAATTGAACATTCAGACTTCTATAATTGAAGTTCCTAATGGTTTCACAAATGTTGATACTATTAATGAAGTGAAACTGAACTACTCTACTAAGGATCCAGTTAAACTTTTCTTTTTTAGTCGTCTGGATACTTACCATAAAGGCATCGATTTACTGTTGAATGCTTTTGCTCAGGTTGCTGAACTGACAGAAGTAGAGCTCACGCTTCAAGGTCCTGACTGGGGAAATGAGAAACAGTATCTAGAAGCATATGCAGACAGATTGGGGATTATCCAAAAAGTAAAAGTATTTCCCCCCGAATACACAAGCTCACCCATCGAGATCATTGCCAACTATGACATCTTCTGTGTCCCCTCACGGTTTGAGGGTTTTAGCTTATCAGCTCTTGAAGCAATGCTAGCCGGTCGCCCAGTACTGGTGAGTGAAGGTGCTGGTATTGCTCCTCACGTTTTAGCTAGTAAGTGTGGTGTCGTGGTTCAACCAGATATAGAATCAATTAAAAGTGGTTTACTTAAACTCATCCAGAAGCGTTCTGAGTGGGAAGCAATGGGATTCTGTGGGCGACATTACGTTTTAAACAATTTGAGTTGGAAAAAAATTGCAGCGAATGCGCTTGAAGAGTATTACCGTCTGATAATGCTCCTATAAGTGTTAATAGCTCATTTTCTTTATACACAACATCTTTTAGAAAGCAATTCTGTTATGAAAGTCCTGTTATCTGCCTATGCTTGTGAGCCCGAATTAGGTTCGGAGGAAGGGGTTGGGTGGAATATGGCTCTTGCGATCGCTCAATATCACGAAGTTTGGGTGTTAACTCGAACATTCTCTCGTGCAGCGATCAAAACTGAATTAGCTTGTCATCCTGTCCCAAACTTGCACTTCATTTACTTTGAACCTTTAGGATGGAGTGAAGATTGGAAGAACACGCAAGGATCTGTCCAGATCCACTATTATCTCTGGCAAATTCAAGCTTACTTTGTAGGTCGAACTCTACATCAAAAGGTTAATTTTGACATTATTCAGCATTCTACTTATGTCAAATATTGGTCTCCCAGTTTTCTTGCTCTACTGCCTGTGCCCTTTATTTGGGGACCGGTTGGAGGTGGAGAAGCCGCTCCAATAGCATTCTGGAAAGACTTTAGTTTCCGTGGCAAACTTTATGAAGCCTTACGCCTGATTGCACAACGGCTAGGCGAATATGACCCATTTACTCGGCTTACTGCTCGACGCAGCGTTTTAGCTCTGGCAACCACGAAAGAGACAGCCGAACGGTTACGGCTTTTACAGGTCAAACGGCTCCAACTTGTTTCTCAACTAGCTCTATCAGTTGACGAAATTACCTACTTTGCGCAATGCCATATTATTTCTGAACATATAGTTAGGTTTATGAGTATTGGTCGCTTAATACATTGGAAAGGCATTCATTTAGGGTTGCGGGCGTTCGCTACCGCAGGAATTGAGAATGCTGAGTACTGGATAATTGGCAATGGTTCAGAACGACAGCGACTTGAGCAATTAGCCAAGGAACTAAAAATTTCTAAGCAAGTCAAATTCTTGGGGAGTATTTCGCGGGACAAATTGAAACCCATCATTGAGCAATGTCATATTCTGGTTCATCCCAGCCTTCACGATTCGGGTGGGCAAGTGTGTGCTGAGACTATGGCAGCCCAACGGCCAGTAATTTGTCTCGACTTAGGTGGTCCAGCTTACCAAGTTACACAAGAAACAGGCATCAAAGTTGCTGCTCACACACCTGAGCAAGCAATTCAGGGATTAGCAGAGGCAATGGTACAACTTGCTACAAATCCAGCTTTGCAAACTCAAATGGGGCAAGCAGGGCAAAAGCGAGTGCGAGAATATTTTGCTTGGGAAACAAAGAGTAAACTTTTTTCTAAAATTTATCAGGATATACTGTTTCAATCTAAACGTTCTACTAGTCTGTAAGCTTCTGATTTTACTCTACCCAAAGGCTTTCTGCTCATTCTTTACATCTTTGCTAAATCAATTTGAGCGTTATTATGATTAGTTTCTGAGTATCTTTCAAATTAATTTAATTTAACTGAAGGTAGTTGACACGAGACAGGTGAACTGCTTGTGTGCGGATCGCGAGTTCGTTGGCCAAGCCTGGGTGCGCTATCTCCTGCTCGAACCGGCTTTAGCCTTTCGCTTACGGATTCGGGACACCGACCAGATTGAGCACGATGGCAAGGTCCTGGCGGCGCGGGTCGTCTTTGCCCATCTGCAAGTCGGTCAATCTCAAAGACTCACTGGCACTTGCCGGGTCTGGGGTTATCCGGTTGCTGTGGAAGCCCTGCGACTTGAGGATGGGGAGTTACTCGTGGTCATTGCGCCCGTCCACACCCAGAATTTGGTTCAAGATTACGCCAAACGTTGGTCGATTGAAACCTTGTTTGGCATTTTCAAAACGCGGGGTTTCTGTCTGGAATCCACTCACTTCACCGATGCCGAGCGGTTGAGCAAGTTGTTCGCCTTGTTGACCTTAGCTTTATGTTGGGCCATGAAAACAGGCGTATGGTTGCATCAATGGCAGCCGATTGAGATGAAAAAACACGGTCGTCGTGCCAAAAGTTTGTTTCGCTTAGGATTCGATTATTTGCGCCATTTGGTGCTCAATCCATCTGCGTCTAATGGGTCCGACTTTTTGCAATCTCTACAACTTTTGTCCCGTACTTAGAAGGGCACTACCCAACTGAACTTATAAATATAGGGCACCTCGAAAAATCGAAAAAAGGATGTCTCATTCTGAGATCAGAGAGATAAGATAGCAGCAGTCAGGCCATCCAAGGACAGCAATGGGACAACAAGGGTTCTGGGATTTAGAACAGCGCCAGCAAGAATTAGCCGCCAAGAAAAGCACTTTAGAAGATTTAGACCGGTTAATTCCGTGGGAATCGTTTCGGGCACAACTTGCCGTGATCCATGACAAACCGCGCAAAAGCAACGCTGGACGCAAGCCTATGGATGTGATTTTGATGTTTAAGCTGTTAGTGTTACAGCAGTTGTACAACATCAGTGACGAAGCGTTGGAATATCAAGTCAAAGACCGACTCTCGTTCATGCGATTTTTGGGGTTAGGAATTGAAGATTCGGTGCCGGATGCGACCACAGTGTGGTTATTTCGTCAGCAGTTGCAAGCGCATCAATTAGTAGAGCCGTTGTTTGAGTCCTTTGGAGAATACTTAAGCGCGCAAGGCTATCAAGCCCAAGGGGGGCAAATTATTGATGCGACCTTGATCCCGGTGCCAAAACAGCACTTTGACCAGGATGAAAAAGCCCATCTGGAGGCTGGAAAAAGGCCACCCCAATGGCAAGAGAATCCGCATCAGGGGGCACAAAAAGATGGCGATGCGACCTGGACGAAGAAAAACGGCAAGAGTTACTTCGGCTATAAGGATCACCTGAGTATTGATGCCAACCATGGCTTTATTCGTCGCTATGCCGTGACCGATGCCGCCGTGCACGATAGTCAAGCCTTCACGGCAGTGCTCGATGCTGACAATGAAGGCGATGAGGTGTGGGCGGACAGTGCCTATCGTTCCGTCGCCCTCGAAGGGTTGCTCGTGGTCTTAACCTTCATCAGTCACATCCATGAACGCGCCTATCGCAATCGCCCCTTAAGCGAGGAACAAAAAGCCGCCAACCGAGAGCGCTCTCAAACCCGGGCCAAGGTCGAGCATGTCTTTGGGGCTTGGGTGATGCAAATGGGTGGCAAACTGGTACGCTCGATTGGACTGGAGCGGGCTAAGGTGCAGTTAGGGTTGAAGAATTTGACTTACAACTTCCTGCGTTTGGTCTTCTGGCAAACACGCCCGGTTGAAGCTGACGGATAGATCTATCCAACATCCGGCATGGCAGCAAGTGGAGCGGAGAATCCACAGCAGATTTGACGGCATAGAGGACTGATAATCGACTTTGAGACTGGAATGAGACTTGAAATTTGTAAAACCTCAATTAATCGAGGTTCCCTATAGTAGTGGCTCAAGAGCAATTAGGTAACTTGAGCATAGTTCCTGCTTCAAGTTCAGATTCATCATTAGGGAAACTTAATTTCCCTAATGATGAATCTGATCACGCTTTTTGATAGATAATTTTTGTTTAAGCGGTTTCTGATTTTGCTTAAACGTTAATTATCTTTGAATGTTGATAGATAATTTTTGTTTAAGTGGTTTCTGATTTTGCTTAATCATTAATTATCTGTTAATTCTCAGATTTTGATTGCGAGTCAGCTAAATTTGATCGCGCTGATCCGATTCCAATTTCCTCTTGCTGCGATCGGTGCTTTAGGCGTAAGAATATCCTAAACGTTCAGCGGGATAGGCATTCAGAATCTTAATTCGGCAAACCTACGGATAAATGGCTAATCATTCGGAGCCAATGAATTTGCTTTCCTAAAAATTACGGTTACAGTTCCTACTTCCAGCGCGTTAGGGTGAACCCGATATTACCCTTTTGAGGAAGGAATTTAACCCTATGTCCCGACGTAAAAAGCATTCATCGGCTGGATTAGAGAAAGCCCAAACTCGTTTGGCATCCTTGAAATCGATTAGCCCGGCTCTAGATCTAGGCAATGGCCTAACGATTGCTGCCTTTACTCAAATCATTGAGGATGCTCGCCAGAAGCTGGAATCCTACAACACCTCGTTATCCGCCGTCGATCAAACTTACACGGCTATGGAAGATGCTGAAGAGGTCATGGCAGAGTGGACGGAACGAATGTTGATCGGTGTGGCGAGCAAATATGGCAAAAACAGTGATGAGTATAAAATGGCTGGTGGAACCCGGCGGGTTGAGCGCAAGCGTCCCCAACGTCGCAACAGCCAGGAAGCATTCATGACTCGATCGTAGGTAAGAGCTTAAAAGGTTCCCTGACTCGATCGAGCTTTCCTGGTTAGTCCGTGTTTGCTCAGGTTCTGGGCGTTGCCGATTCTAGCGATGAAATAAAGATACTCAATGCTGATAACTTTGAGTTAACTCATCCTACTGTTTAGCAACGCCAAGTTCTGTGTTCAAATTAACTCTTGGTTGCTGTAGTAGAAAAATTTAGACGATGGCTTAAATCAATTTCTAACTTGAGATAAACAGCTTTACCGTAAAAATACCAAGTTGATCTCGTCGTAAAGATACAGTGAATTAGGTAGATCGGTGATTCGACGTAGCCTATAGTTCTGATTATAGGCAGATATTACTTCTGGGAAAAGGAAGTAAGAGTCTGACATAAGGGGGCTCTACCAAGTCTCGGTTGATCTTGGTAGCAAACGCAATCCCTACAACTCCTCTGGAGTGGGGAATCACTGTGACCATTGCACCAAAGTTGGGACTAGCACTTCTTAAATAGCTTTGTTGCTATCACAAAGGTGCGCTCTTGATGCATTCACTGTATTCCTTAGATTGGAACATCAGATCATGAAAATACTCTGCTCAAAAGTGCCGCTATCGTCGGTACAATCACCATTGCTGGAACTCTGTCACCAGCCCCTGCTCAATCTGCTAGCGTTTTCACAGGGTCTTCTGGGGCATTATCTGCATCTGTAAGCTTTGACATTAGTGGTTCAAACTTACTTGTGCAACTAACTAACACAGGATCAGGAGCCAATGTTCCAGCCGATATTCTAACCGCAGTTTTCTGGGATATTGCAGAAAACCCAAGTTTATCGCTTTCATCAGCTAACGCTCCAACAGTTACACAAAACAATCCTAATACCTCCTCAACAAACGTTAATCTTCTGAATACGCCTGGTAATGGTCAGGAGTGGAGTTTCGCTCAAAATTCATCAGGTTTACCTGGGGTATCTCAACGCTATGGTTTGGGTACTGCTGGGTTAAACATTTTTCAAGGCATTGGTGGTCAGCAGCAGTTTCAGTATGGCATCGTTAACGGATATGGCAATTCGGCAAATAATCCTGTTCAGCAAGCACCTCTGGTCAATAATGTTGCTAATTTTGTTTTAGCTGGACTGCCCAATAATTTTAACCTTGCTGACATAAGCAATGTTCGCTTTCAGTACGGTACTAACTTAAACGAACCCAACTTTCCTGGGACTTCAGTTCCAACTCCTGCATTGCTGCCGGGTCTCCTTGCATTAGGTGCGGGGGTATTGCGGAAACGGAAAGCAGAACAGGCTGCGGAGGCAGAGACGGAGGTATAACTCCAACCCCTTAGGTTTAAGACGAATCTCAGCAATCTCGAATACCTCTCGTAAAAAGCACCCTGATCGTTGTGTTGGGGTGTTTTCTTATCCAACTTTGTTTGCTCTGGCTCCAGCAGCCTGATCGGATAGTGCAACCTGAGTTTACTTAGGTTACGTTCAAACACGAACAGATGAAAGAAGCCTAATGGTTGAATCTTCGGCTTAGCCCAAAACTGTTAACCATCCGTAGATGCTGGTAGCAGTATATAGATGAGTTGCCGTTCTACTGTTGCAGTGATGTGTCACTAGAATGACTGGAACAATCGTCTGATTCATTTCTATTCATCCAACCGCTCCAACCCCTCTTGATTCAACCCAATTGCTTAAAATTGGCAAACTAAGTGGCTACGAGTTCCCTAGATTTGATTGAGAGGACAAACGCTATTGATCGATTTGATTAGCGTTCGATGAAGCTGGGGAATATTTCCGGTTACTCCCAACCTGGTTTGTAAAGTGTCTTACGGGATGGGGTGATATCACCTACTGATTGACTATGTGAAGCACCCTGTAACCTCTACCCACTGCTGTTGATTGGATGCAAAACCGAGATGGATAGACAGCCAGATTCTTTACCCATCCTTGCTGAAACGAATGGCAAATTGCCCTACCCTTCAGTCCAACCGCCTGCATCCCCAGACGCAGAGGAAGAAAAGTGGGATTTAGGTTGGCTGGCTGCCGTAATCCGTCGGCGGGCGCTCTTGATCACTCTAGTGACTGTAGGAACCACAGCACTAGCGGGAGGGAGCCTCATGCTGCTGACAGAATCAGCTCCCTCACAATATGCTGGAAAGTTTCAACTCCTGGTCGAACCGATTACCGCAGAGGAACAATTGGCGCGTTCCTCTACCCGAGCTCAGGGGGCAGATGAACCGGATGCCCAACGCATCAATGTTAATCAGTCCAGCCTGGATTACGAGTCGCAAATCCGAATTTTGCAAGGTCCCAAGTTGTTGGAGCCAGTGGTTAAGCAGGTGCGCCAACGCTATCCTGATATCACTTATGAAACATTAACTCAGAACTTAAAGATTGCCCGGATTACTACACTGACTTCAGACAAACGAGAACAGAGCACAAAACTGATTAATGTTAGCTACCAGGACATTGACCCCGAAAAAATCAAATTTATCCTCGATCGCCTGTCCCAAGCCTTTTTGAATTACAGTTTGAAAGAAAGACAATCGACCATCCGACGTGGGATCCAATTCATTGATAGCCAATTGCCGCCCTTGCGTCAGCGAGTGGATCTGCTACAACGGCAAATTCAAGCCCTGAGGCAGCAATATACGATTGTAGATCCGATCATGCAAGGTCAGCAGTTGACCGCCGCAACCGGACGATTAGATCAAGTTGAGGCGGATAATCAAACTTTAATTGCGGAAGCCGAAGCCAAACGCAACACCTTAGCCCAACAACTTCAAAATGCTAGTCCCCAGTCCGTTTTGGGCGAAACTCCCTATTATCAAGCCTTACTCAGTCAATATCAGCAAGTTGAGGCACAAATTGCCATAGATGCGGCGCGATTCCAGCCCAATAGTCCGGCGATGCAGGCATTGTTAGAAAAGCGGCAAAATCTGCAAACCCTGTTGAATCAAGAGGCGAGTCGGGTCGTCAGCAAGGCAAATGATGCGATCGCCATCGCCAATGCTCGCCGCCAAGCCATTGATCAGGCACAGGCGGAAACCAATCAAAAGATTCAGCAACTACCGGCGATCGCGCGGCAGTACGCCGATTTGCAACGGGAGTTAATGTTAGCCACTGAAAGCTTGAACAAATTTGCCACCCGGCAGGAAGCCCTGCAAATTGATGCGGCTCAACAGGAAATCCCCTGGGAACTCACCATTCCACCTCGACTCGAAGTAGATGAATTGGGGCAACCTCTGCCGATCAACAGCATCAGTAAAGTGCGGTTTTTGGCATTGATTGTTGTATTAGCGGTATTACTGGGTGTCGGTGTCGGCTTCTTAGTCGAAATTACTCAAGATATGCTGCATACCGCAGATGAGGTGAAACGATCGACCCGCTTGCCTTTACTGGGAGTCATCCCCCATGATTACTCTCCCTCTAAAGCTGTTTCCGTTCCCGTCACCGAAGCCTTTCGATCGCTGTCTAAAAATCTGCGCTTGCTGAAGCAAACCCACACTCCCCTTCGTTCCCTGACCATCACCTCTCCCGAAGTAGGCAATGGTAAATCCACGATCGCGCTCTATCTAGCCATGACGACAGCGGCGATGGGGCAACGAGTGTTACTGGTGGATGCGGATCTGCGTCGTCCACAAATTCATCGACGGTTAAACTTACCCAATCAACAGGGATTGAGTGATTTGCTGCTGGGTGGGCAAGATGTCCATGCCGTTACCCAATCCCTGCGCTTTTGCGAGAACCTGACTGTTTTAACCTCTGGGCAACCCCCGATCGATCCCGTCGAGATGTTTACGCCTGAGCAGGTTGAACGAGTATTCCAAAAGCTGCACAACCTGTTTGATCTGGTGATTGTCGATACGCCACCACTACTAGGGCTGGCGGATAGTGGGTTAGTAGCCGCGCAGTGCGATAGCTTAGCCTTAGTAGTCCGATTAGGCAAAACCAATCGGGCATCGGTGTTAGCCGCGTTAGAAGAACTGAAGTTTTTGGCGACCCCTGTATTGGGCGTGATTGCTAACGATGCCCCTCAGACCTCAGCCTTAGCTCAGAGCTATTACAGTCTCGCCCATTCGTCGTGAATCGGATCAACGTATTCCCGACTCAACGGACAGCCACATCTCAGCCCGGATTTGCCTTACCCAACGGTACATTTAAGCATCCGATTAACCTTGCCGATTACCGCTGGGTATTGGAAAAATTCCTGCATGGTGTTGATGAATCGAACTCTGCCAATCCGATCAATCATTCAAATTTAGCGTTCTAATCAGGTTCAATACTCCACCAAATACTCCAACGGATCCACTGACAGGAGCAATAATTCGACCTACTGTATCGACAATGCCAGCGAATGTCGATCGCCGCACGAGAATAATGTCATTGTTACGCATGATCGGATTTCTTGTATCATTTAACCCCTGAGCAAAGTCAACTTTAATCTCGCGTTTGGTCACACTTCCATTGGGGTTGACGCGAATTAACGTCACGCTACTTTTTTTGGCGTTATTGGTGAAACCACCTGCCGCCAGTAGGGCTTGATTCAACGGGATATTCGGTCGGACTTGAATTGCCCCAGGTTGGGCGACTTCCCCGACGACATTCACTATGATTCTGTCTGGCGAAAAGCTCGCTGCCGCTAATTCTGTTGCTTCACTGGGACTGATGGATTTAGCCGTCGGGATTTCGATCGTATCGCCATCCTGTAGGGGCAAGTCCTGCAAGTTATCCCCGGCTTTGAGTAACTGCCAAAAATCCAAATTAATTTTCTGTGGTACGCCACTTCGGGTTAATCGGCGTACCTGAATATTCCGAATATCGGCGGATTCAGTAATCCCTCCAGCTAACTGGATCGCCCGGGTGACGCTAGGAAATTGCGGTGTTTGATTTGCAGTGGCGACCGTTTGACCTGCCGCTCCTGAGATCACGCCAGGTGTGATCACATAAGGCCCAGGACGATACACTTCGCCAACCACAGCAATCTTCAACGGTCGATTTGGGGTAGCCGCAAAGTTCGCTGCCGCTAAGGTTTGGGCGGCATTCAAATCAATTGTGGTTGCCGTGGGGATGAAGATGCTATCGCCGTCCTGTAGGCGTAAATCCTGATTCAAATTGCCCGTCTGAATCAATTGCCACAGATCCAGCGTAATCACCTGCATCCCTGCGGTATCGGGTTGAGTCCGGCGTACCTGAATGCGACGAATATCGGCGGCTTGGGTAATGCCACCCGCCAGTTGAATCACATTACTAGTGGTTGTCACTCGGTTGTCCCCGATCGTCGGCGGAGTAATCGTATAGGAACCGGGACGACTAATTTCGCCTGCGATCGCCACGACGATCGGACGAGCCGTTAATAGCCCGATCGTCACAATCGGACGCTTCAAGATCGAGGCATACCGGGTAGAAATTAAAGTGGATGCTTGCTGTAGGGTTTTACCCTGGACTGAAACGGCTCCCACTTGAGGTAGGTTGAGGGTGCCATTGGGGAGTACCTGGTATTCACCGCTAAACTCCGGCACGTTAAAAAAATCAATCCGCACTCGATCGCCCGCTCCCAGTAAATAACCATCATCATTCGGTAGTTGGCTGGGGCTGGGGGGCGCTACAATACTCTGATTAGTGGGTTGGGTTATCGCCATGACTGGAGTGGTTGAGGCGAGCAAGCCAATGAAGGCAGCTAGCGCTACGCGATCGCAGTTCCGCCTCCCTGTTTTTAGACCCTGTTGCTGCATGATGAAAGATCCAAACGATTAGCAAGATTCAACGCTTGTAGCCTGCAAAGGAATGTAGATTGGTGCAGTGCAAGTGGGTCAGTTCAGGTGGTGACGGAATTTAAAGTAATCGTGAACGACCAGAGTAAGAATACTGCATCCGTCAACTTTTACAGAAACCACCGTTGATATCCGGAGAGTTCGATCGCGAGATCTGGGAAATTCAGAAAAAGGTGTGACTAACAAAAAAAATCCCTGACGCACTGCCAGGGATACACGATCAGGGTACACTCAAACTCTCACTAGAACACAACTGGGAAAGCTAAAAACGACTGACAATCAAGATTTTTTTGTAATCACGATCGTTGGAATTGCCGACTACATAACGATACTGGTTCAGGTTACTCACTGCGTTTGAGGGAACCATCGGCATAAAGCTCCATCGGAACTAATTGCACTTTGCCGTTAACCTTTACTTGCGAGTAAACAATTTTGATGAAAGGCGATTGATTATGGTTGCAACGACGAGACATATCGATACCTCAACAGCCATTACTGTGGTCGGTTCTGATTTAATCATCCTAATCAATCTTGCGTGAAAGTACGGTATGCTCTTGCCTCCCTTTAGTAAAGATTTGGTGAAAACACGACACAAGCTGGCTAACTTACAGCCGTTTTCAAATGAATGCACCACACTTTTCAACTCGGTCAGCCCCCTTTTCTTGTATGCCCGTAGGGCTTTAAGCCCCCTTTCTACAATGCCGTCAGGCTATATTCTGGGGGACTTTGGCTCCTGTTCCCCCCAAAATTGGGGGGCTAGGGGGGCGAAAACTGCTGTATTTACATTTACTGGGTTGAAGACAGGGGATAATAATCGGATGTCCCTTAGCTCCACTGTTGGTTTATCAGGATATTGGCATGAAAGCGGCGGATCGGTATGCACGGTTGGATTATTACTATGAACAAATTAAAGCGATTATCCTGACTCGACAAAATCCGATTACTGGACTGTTACCTGCCAGTACCGCTGTGAATGCCCACGGAGATTATACGGATGCCTGGGTACGGGACAATGTTTATAGCATTTTGGCAGTCTGGGGGCTGGCGTTAGCCTATCGCAAGCTCGACGACGATCGCGGTCGCACCTTTGAACTAGAACATAGTGTGATCAAGTTAATGCGTGGCTTGTTATTTGCCATGATGCGGCAAGCCCATAAAGTCGAGCAGTTTAAAGAAACGCAGTCTTTGCTAGATGCTCTGCACGCCAAATACGATACCAAAACGGGGGATACGGTTGTTGGTGATGACCAGTGGGGACACTTGCAGTTAGATGCCACCTCTGTATTCCTGCTGATGCTGGCACAAATGACTGCCTCCGGACTGCCCATTGTCTTTACCTTGGATGAAGTCAACTTTGTGCAAAATCTGGTCTATTACATTGGGCGAGCCTATCGTACTCCCGACTATGGGATTTGGGAGCGGGGTCACAAAATTAATCATGGCAATGCTGAACTGAATGCCAGTTCCGTTGGTATGGCGAAGGCGGCATTAGAAGCCATGAATGGGTTGAACTTGTTTGGGGTTCAGGGGGGACAGGCATCCGTCATTCATGTGCTACCCGATGAAATTGCCCGGACTCGGATCACGCTGGAATCTTTACTCCCCCGGGAATCCAGTTCTAAGGAAATTGATGCGGCGTTGCTAAGTGTGATTAGTTTTCCCGCTTTTGCCGTTGAGAATTTAGAACTCTGCGATCGCACTCGCCAGGATATTATTACCAAGCTACAAGGCAAGTACGGCTGTAAGCGCTTCCTGCGGGATGGGCATCAAACGGTGTTAGAAGATCCCCATCGGTTGCACTACGAACCCTGGGAACTGAAGCAATTCGAGCATATTGAATGTGAATGGCCGCTATTTTTCACCTATTTAATGTTGGATGGGTTGTTCCAGGGAGATCATGCCCAGGCAACGGCTTACCAGGAGCGCTTGCAGACTCTCACGATCGAGCGCGATGGTTTACAGTTATTGCCAGAACTCTACTATGTACCGGCAGACTCGGTAGAAGCAGAACGCACCTCACCCCAAAGTCAACCCCGCTTACCTAACGAAAATATTCCTCTGGTCTGGGCACAGAGTCTTTATTTGCTAGGACAACTCTTGAGTGAGGAGTTGCTCTCTGTGGGTGATATTGATCCATTGGGCAGACATCTGCATCTACGCCAACAACGTAAACCGATCGTTCAGATTGCCCTTTTAGCAGAAGACGAAGCGTTACAGGCTCAGTTAGCCGCCTATGGGATTGATACCCAAACCCCGAAACAGGTCGAACCGATTCAAGTCCGGCAAGCGGGGGAATTGGCACAGGCCTATACCCAAATTGGTCGGAATGACAAAATTCCCCTCACAGGTCGTCCGTTACGGCGATTACGCAGTCTCACCACCTCCAAAATTTTTCGGATTCAAGGAGAAACGATCGTCTTCCTGCCGTCCTTCTTAGATCAACAACAATTCTATCTCACCTTCGATCCACACTTTCTTGTCACCCAAATTCGGGCTGAACTGGCTCATATTCAACGGCACTGGAGTCAACTGGGACGACCAACGATCACGATTTTGCTGACTCATGCCATGTTTCAGGCAGAGGATGATGCTAATGGCAATCCTATTCCCATGTTGACGTTGCTCAAAGAGTTGCGAGAAGGGGATTGTCATGGTGTTCAGGTGAAGTTAGGGCGATTACATCAGTTGATGCTGATGGCGTGTGTAGAACGGATGGATTTTCTCCACGATTTTGAGTTCACCCAAGCGGCGGTGCAGGATGCTAAGCCGAATGCGGTTTACTTAGCCTGTGATCCGACAAAATCAGTTTCTTTGAGTATTACGCAGGAGTTCAAATTAGAGTGCGAAACGAATATTAAACTCTTACTCACAACTTTGCGAAATTCCGATAATTTGTATGAGCAGATCGAATTACTCAGTAGTTTGGTACGGCTGCGGGGGTTGCATTTTGATACCGGCTGGGGACAACCGGAAAGGGCAGTCACGGTTGCAGATCTCTTAGATGAGATTTATGTTAAAGCTGGGAAACTCAAGCTTTGGGCGATCGTCCGGGGGGCGGCAGGCTTATTCGATAAAGTTAACCTGAATCTAGCCGATGCGGTGACGGATATTCTGGTGCGGCAAAAGCAAATTGCGATCGGACGAGCATATAGTGAAGCGTCTGTGATTAGCCGTCCGGTATCTCCCCAGGAAACCTTGGATAAAATCCGCGAATTCTGTCGTGAAGATATTCGCGATCGGGTATTGACGCAAGAAATGCTGACTTACTTGAGTCTATTGATTAAAGCGGAGCCACATTTATTTAATGGCTTACTAACTCTGCGGGTTGGTTACTTGATCCTGTTAATTACCAGTGGCTTGGCACAAGAATTGCAGGTTAATCAAGGGGAAGCTTATGAGCGCTTATTGCAACTCAGCCCCCACGAAATTCAAACTCGGCTGCATCGGGTGCTGGTGGGCTATGAGGACAGTAACCAGACCCTATTTCAGCAAGAGTCATTACACGCGTCTCAACGGGTCAAGGATATTGAGTGGGTGGTGTTACCCGAAGCGAGTGAAACGCCATCGATCGCCGGTGACTGGTTGCGTAAACGACAAATGGATGGCTCATTGAATCGAGTGCCGAAAAACTTCTATCCTCATGTGTGGAAACTGTTGAAGCATTGTCAGGGCTTAGTGATTGGTGATAAGTTAGAACGGCGCAATTGCCTGGATAGTGAATTGTTGTTGGCAGAAATGACTCCCGGTGAGAAGAATTTTGCCCTTCAGGTGGAACATTTACTCAATAAAATTCAAGCACCTGAATATCGTCAGGTGAACGTTGAAGCCTTAATGGAGTTAGCCGCGATCGCCGATCGTAACCCTGATTTGCATATTGCTGAGTATATTGTTTTAGATGTGCTGATTGGTCATGCGGTGCGGCTGGCCTGGTTAGATCATCATCCAGACCATAGTGTCGCTTACGATCAATATAAAGCCAGTGCGTGGCGGAGTTTTTACGAACGATCGCCCTATGACTGTGCCAATTATGTCGCTAAAGCCCTGCGCTTCCTGACGGAGTTAGCCCAAACTGACCAGCCTAAGACTCAAACAATGGCGCTGCAATCGGATTAAATAGACAAAAAATTCAGTGCTGAAGCCGCAGTTATCTTGCACAATGGATGGAATGCAAGCCTCCCTCATCTCTGAACTACCTCCGAATCCGCCCACCCTGCGACCCTATCAGTTGCAACTGATCAAAGATCTGTATACTCAACTGAGTCAGGGGTATCGCAAAGTGGCGATCGTGGCGGGTACCGGGGCCGGAAAAACGGTGATCGCCGGACAAATCTGTGCCCATACCCGCGCTAGGGGCTGTCGGCTGCTGTTTCTGGTACATTTGGATGTCTTAGTCGGGCAGACCTACGAGAAGTTGCAGGCATTTGGGTTGCAGTGTGGATTTATTAAAGCGGGTTGGAAAGAAGATCCCACCGCTCCGATTCAGATCGGCAGTATCCAAACTATGATTAAGCGATCGTGGTGGCGGGACTGGCAGGCAGATGTGGTGTTGTACGACGAAGGACACACGACCATCTTTAGTCAGGTCGGGCAGCAATTGCTGTATGAAACCCATACTCAAGCCGTCCATTTAGCCTTAACGGCTACCCCTTACCGCCTGGGCAAAGAGCAGTTGGGCGATCATCTGGAAACCCTGGTGGCTTCTCCGGTGCCGTTGGATCTCCAGCAAATGGGGTTTCTGGCTCCGATGAAGTATTACGGGATGCCTACAGACTCCCAGATTGATCTGGCAGAGGTGCGAACCGTTGCCGGAGATTTCGATGAGCGCGACCTCAAGAATGCCTGCGATCGCCCGGAGTTAATTCAACGCATTGTGGAAGAATGGCAACGCTTAACTCCCGATCGCCGGACGATCGCCTTTTGTGTTGATGTGGAACATGCTCATCACGTTGCCAAAGCCTTTAAAGCGGCTAAAATTCCGGCGGCAGTGGTGGATGGGAGTACGCCGATTAAACAACGGCAGGTATTGTATGACGATCTGCGGGATGGGTACTTAACGGTACTGACCTCCTGCAATGTGATCAGCATTGGCTTTGATGAACCGAGCGTGGAAGTTGGCTTATTATTGCGTCCTACTCAGTCACGCGCCCTCCATTTCCAGCAAATTGGACGGGTGATGCGGATTTCGCCCCGAACCGGGAAGACCCACGGCATTATTCTTGATCAAGCCGGAAACCTGCATCGATTAGGCTTTCCGGAAGATGTGCAGGAGTACACCTTGCCCACCAGTACAGAGCCGACTGAACCCGGAGCCGCTCCCAAGAAACAGTGTCCTGCCTGTAGCCGGATTGTCTGGTCATTTATCATGACCTGTCCGGAGTGTGGACATCACTGGTTGCAAGAACCGCCCCCCGTTCATACTGGGGATCTAGTTGAAGTATTGAATGAATCACAGCAACAGCTTGACCCTCAAGATCGACAGGCAATGATTCAATGTTTCCATGCTCAACGGCAACAGGTGTATCGAGAGAATCGATCGCCCAATTGGGCACTGCGGCTATTTTTTGAACAATTTGGCTGTCTACCAGAGGATGCCTGGTGTTTGGGATCAACCTTTGGCAATAGTCCTACTCTGGAACAAAAGCAAGCCTATAAGCAATACCTGATGGCGATCGCCAAGCAACAAAATAAAACAATTACTTGGGTAATCAGCGAATTTCAAAAAGAATTTGGTACTCAGAATTGGCAGAAGGTGTTTTTTAGTTGAGGAATTTTTCGGGGATGAGGTTCATGGGTAGCGTCACAATAAATGTAGTTCCTACGCCAGGCTGACTTTCGACCGTGATCTCACCATGATGTAATTCGACACAGCGTTTAACGATCGCCATGCCTAAACCAGTCCCTTCGATCGTCGCCACATTTCTAGCGCGATAAAAGGCTTCAAACAAATGCTTTTGATCCTCCAGTGGAATCCCAATGCCCTCATCCTGTACCAGGAAAATGGCGTTTGATCCCTGGTAACTTAAAATCAAGCGAATCGTGCCGCCCTGCGGCGAATATTTAATCGCATTAGATAGTAAGTTACTCAAAATTTGGCGAAGTAATTTGGGATCAATCCAACTATTACGTGATTGGTTCGATGGCATAAAGACCAGATGTTGGGACTTGCGTGCTGTAACTGTGTAGTTCGCGACTAAGCGTTGACAAAACCCATTGAGATCGAGTAATTCCGGTGTGAACTGTAATTTATCTGCCTCAATGCTACTCAAAATAATCACATCATCGAGCAGCGCTGCCATATATTGAATCGAATCGTAAACCTGTTGAAATCTTTCTTGTTTCTCTAACGCTGTCCATTCATAGTGTTCTAGTAATTCACAGGCGGTTTGAATGCTGGTAAGCGGCGCCCGAAATTCGTGAGAAACCATCGCTACAAATCGAGATTTCAGTTCGTTTAACTCCTTCTCTCGCTCTAGATGTTTGAGTAGCTCGGCTTCGGCTTGTTTCCGTACTGTCACATCCCGGAAATAGACTGAAAGACCATCTCCATTGGGATAGGCCCGGGCTTCAAACCAGCTATTGAGATGGGGATGAAAGGCTTCAAAGTTAACACTAACTTGTTCTGTAATGGCTTTGTGATATTGATGATAGAACAGTGAATCGATCGCTTCTGGAAATACATCCCAAATACATTTCTCTAGCAACTTTGGCTGATTCTTTTGTAATAGTTGCTCAGCCTGGGGATTTAAATAGGTAAATTGCCACTGATGATTGAGGATGAAAAACGCATCTGTAATACTCTCTAGAATTTGGGTAGTTTTTTGATTGGCTGCCCTTAAGGATAATTCTGTTTGCTTTTGACCAATTAATAGGGCAACATAGTTGGCTAAACTGGTCATCCACTGTAAGCAACTGTCGTCTATTTCAACCTGATCTGGATGCGCCAGACTGAGTACGCCGAAGGTCAGTTGATTCGTTGTCATTGGCAGACAAATTAGTGTTTTGATCTGACCAATCTGGCTAAAGATTGTATTGAGATAACAGGCATCGACTTCGGTGATGCCATAACGATGAATCGCGGGTTGCCCTGTCTGAATCACCATGCTAGAGGTAAGTTGATTCGCTGGAACGGTAATAGCGTTGTCCGTTTTAGCGAACGGGATGCCTTTTGTCCCTGCAAACCGCATCACCTGGAGATCGCGATCGTACAGTTCGATCGTCACGATCGGAAACCCCGTCACCACACTAATCATGTCCACAATAGTGGGGAAGATTTCCGCTTGAGATTGCTGGCTTAAGGCAATTTGAGACATTCGATGTAAGGTGAGGAGTTGGCGATTCCGCGATCGCAGGGCGGCTTCAATCCGTCTGTGCTCTGTAATATTGGTACTGCTGCTAATGATCTGAGTTCCCCCAGATGGATTCGTTGGTAGGGGAGTGAGGCGAGTGATCCACCAGGTTTCCTCCCCTCCCAGAGGTAAGCACTCCTCATAGGTCATCTGTTCTTGGGCGGCAGCACAGGCTAGATAGCGCTCTCGCATTGCCATTGCCATCGGTTGAGATAACACCTCTTCTGGACGTTTGCCCTGGATGTCCGTTGTGGTTACGCCCAACAGCCGCTCATACGCTGGATTGCACCCGACAAAGTAGAGATCCTGTTTGGTTAATACCTCCATCACGACGATCGCGGTTTCAGCCACATCATAAATCCTGCGGAGAAAGTGTTCGCGCTCTTGTAGGGTCATGGTAGCCAGCAACTGAGATGCTTGCATAGACGAGACTCGGTTGGGGGGCTGAAAAGTAATGGCAGCAGATGATGCTTGCCGACTGGCTGGATAGGTTAATGGGGCTAGCAGAGGCAGGGAAGATTGTAAGGCGTGATGAATATATTTGGATGTGGAACTCTGCCAATATTGGCGAATTAGTTGAGTGCAACTATCGGCAATCCCGGCAAAGCCCTGCGCCTGGGGTGAAAACTTGAAGCGGATCTCTGGCTGTTCCACGCTGACAATTCGCCACAAACTCCAGAGGGTGGTCAGGTCATCTGCATCCGTGTGATAGTAAATTTGTCCAGCGATCGCAACCGTTCTACCATCTTTTGCCAACAACGTCGTTTGAATCGCTGTATCAGATTGCTGTTGTTTTACCTGCTCGAAGATCTCGCACCAGCGATCGCGGCACGTGGGATGGATTAACTCAATTAACGGACGATTTTGAGTTTCTGTAGCACTATATCCCAGCGTTTGGCACCATGTCTGATTCGTATAAAGTAATCGTCCATCAAGTGAGATCATCTGGAATAAGTCACTAGAACTGTCCAGTAAGCCCTTGATACGCTCTACACAGATCATCATAGTAATAATTATTAGGGTTTAGTTCGTGCTTCTGGAATGCGACGATGACTGCATGAATTGTCTGAACCTGAACGATTGTCATCCAGCGTATCACATTCAAAAATCAGACGCTGCCCTGCCCCATTAGTAAAGTTGGCTATAGCTGCGCTAATTCAACGATAGAAAATCTTTCACGTTGGCTAACTGGTGTGACTATTTCTGCTAATCCAGAATTAAGGGCAACTGTTATGGTTTGTGCTGCTTTCCGAGTTGCCATGACTCATCAGAATACTAATCACCCCAATGGTTCTACCATGCGTTGCCCGTACTGGATAATACGATACGAACCAATCCTGCTGCCGCTCCGAGGGTTGCCAATGCTCATGGGTTAAGGGATGACCTAAAATTGGCTGACCTAAAAGTAAGACTTTTCGTAACATCGGTTCTACTAAGGTCGCCAGTTGGGGAAGAACCTCACTGATCCGTTTGCCCAGAACTTCTCCTACAATTAGCCCGTTCATTTCTGCCCAATCGGGATCAATATGAGCATATCGATATTCATCATCAAAAATCACGAGTGCCGTATGTGCTGATGGTTTGTCTATAACTCGATCTAGATCCATCGATCGAGGCAAACTATTTGTAACGCAACTTTGTATCATAGGTTTGACTCGTAATGTTACACAGACTCGCTGCCAACGTGGATCTCAAATGATCTAAATTAATTATCCTAATTATTAATTCGATAAAGTATAAATAGTTGGCTAACTTTGATAAAACTTGATTTTGCTTGGTATTGATCTGCTCTAAATAGTAGCTTTTACTCAGCCAGTACATAGTTCTCTGTCCGGCAAGTAGATTTCCTTTTTTGGAAAAAAGAACAAAACAAATATAATTTTTTAATAGAAAAATAACCAGATATCTGAACTGGTCAGAAGCAAGTTGTTTAACGTGCGGGTAGGTTATAGAAGTAATGCCATGATTACCTGAGGCATCTATTGGGCTAAACCTACCCTGTGGCAGAACACCGTTAGCCCAAGAACAACTGATAAGCTGGGTTTTGGCTTTCATCCCAATACCGATAGCCCAGGGTATCCAGAAACGCTTGCCAGTCTGCCATTTCATGCGGTGGCACTTGCATCCCCACTACGATGCGTCCGTAGTCTGATCCATTATTCCGATAGTGGAATAGGCTGATATTCCAATCAGGACTCATGGAACCTACGAACTTCATTAATGCGCCCGGACGCTCGGGAAACTCGAAGCGATACAGCAATTCATTGTGAGCCAGAGCCGAATGTCCACCGACCATGTGCCGCAGGTGCAATTTGGTCAGTTCATCATCTGTCAGATCAATGGTCTTAAACCCACAGGTCTCAAACGTCTGTGCCATCGTGATCGCATCTGCCCGATTTTGAATCTGTACCCCCACAAAAATATGGGCTGCTTGTTGATCAGCAATCCGGTAGTTAAATTCGGTCAGGCTGCGTTTACCAATACACTCACAAAACTTCCGTAAGCTGCCGGGTTCCTCAGGAATCGTGACGGCAAAGATCGCTTCTCGATGTTCCCCTAACTCGGCTCGTTCTGCCACAAACCGCAGTCGATCGAAGTTCATGTTGGCACCACAGGCAACCGCAATCAGGGTTTGCCCCTCAATTTGCTCCCGTTCAATGTAGGCTTTGGCTCCCGCGATCGCTAAGGCTCCCGCCGGTTCCAGGATCGATCGGGTATCTTCAAACACATCTTTAATCGCGGCACAGGTATCATCGGTATTGACCAGCATGATCTCATCCACATACTGCTGACACAACCGGAAGGTTTCCTCGCCCACCTCCCGCACCGCCACGCCATCGGCAAACAATCCCACCTGTGGTAGCCGTACCCGCTGTCCCGCTTGCAGCGATCGTGCCATAGCATCGGCATCTACAGGCTCTACCCCGATAATTTTGATTTCTGGACGAATCCGTTTGACATAGGCTCCAATCCCAGAAATTAAGCCACCCCCACCAATTGCCACAAAAATGGCATGGATCGGCTGCTGATACTGCCGCAAAATTTCCATGCCGATCGTTCCCTGACCGGCAATCACATCTGGATCATCAAAGGGGTGAATAAAGGTCAAGCCTTTCTCGGCTTCAAGTTGACGGGCATAGGCATAGGCATCATCGTAGGTATCCCCATACAAGACCACTTGCCCCCCTCGGGCTTTCACCGCATCTACCTTGACCTGTGGGGTCGTGACTGGCATGACAATAATGGCACGCGTCCCCAGGCGACTGGCACCAAGGGCGACCCCCTGGGCATGGTTGCCTGCCGATGCGGCAATCACCCCCTGTGCCAACAAATCCGGTGGGAGCTTTGCCATCTTGTTATACGCGCCTCGCAACTTAAAGGAAAAGACGGATTGCATGTCCTCCCGCTTCAACAGAAATTTGTTACTAAACCGGGTCGAGAGGTTAGGTGCGTACTCTAAGGGGGTCTCCTGAGCAACGTCGTACACACGGGCAGTCAGGATCAGTTGCAAGTAGTCGCAAAGCATGGCGTTAACGGGGTGGGATATGCCGGATAGAGCATCATTTTACGTTACTTATGGCTCGCTGCTATGCAGGGAGATTTCTCTGTCAAGCAATCGCTGGGTATCCTATCAGGGACAGTAATACTCAACGAGGCCTCGACATGTTGCCGACAGTTCCTTCAGTCTAGCTAGACTAGTCTCTCTTCGCGCTTGCCAAATAATATCTGTATTTTCTCTATCTTTTGATAGATGACAGGCTAGGATATTCAGTAGGACTAGGGGGATGATTATCGTTCAGTAGTGTTATTTTAATAGTTAGCTCAACTGGTAAACAGAATCTCAAAAAAAAAGATTTAACGTGGATGGGCTTCCGGTCGGTTTCCTTCAAAATTTAGGGAGGCTGGGCAGAGAAACAAGGTTGGCGTTTCAAACAGCCTTGTGATTGGCGTAATTACTGTTGATCATCGATCGCAAATTTATTTGATTTCTGATTGCCAATTTAGTTTCTTTCTTTAGGAAGTCGCTAGTGATTAACCAGCTTGGTATGGTGCAAATAGAGTCAACGAGCAGGCTCGGAGAACTATTATGCAAACGACTACCGAGACAAATACATTTAGCGCCAAACTTGAACGGATTGCTAATGTTTTACGCATTGCTGGATGGTCTGGGGTTTGGGTACAGTTAGCCCTTGCAGCCGTCACAGCTTTATTTTTGGTCTTAGCGATTTCAGGACGTAATTTTAATCAAGCGATCGCCCCTGCTACTCAAGTTGCACCTGGTGTAGGAATCGGTGAGGGAATTAGTCAGACAACTCCGGGCATTGGGATTGGCATCTTTTGGGCAGTTGCAGGGATTTTAGTATTATTATTCAATGTTACTTTAGCGTTTCGCCAAACTCGTTTTGCCAAGCGACTACGCCATCCTAATCCAAGTGTTCATCCCCGCAAAGACCAGGTAATGCAAGCCTTACGGCTGGGAATTATTGTGGGGTTAATTGGCATGTTGCTAACCATTTTGGGGGGTGGAGCCTCGCTCGGCGTGCTACTGGCAAAATCCATTGCCCAGCCTCAAGGAGTGGCTATTTATGATCCAAATCGGATTATTCGATCGCTGGATGTTTTTGTAGCTATGGCAAATATGAATGGAATTACTGCTCATTTCCTGGCGACTGTTGTTTCCCTCAGCCTATTTAACTGGTTATATCGTCAATAAATGGCTTTTATGAGGAGTCATTTCATTTAGCTACTTACGTAAAAAATCACGATCGTGGCTGACAGAATACGCAGAATTTCGGATTCGGACTGGTAGGTGCAGGATAAGATCAGATAGAAGACCTTTCAAGCAACCCATCGGTCATCTTGTGTTCCCATCTTTTCTATCTTTGCTAATTCAATGTCATCTCAGAGCATCTGCTACCACGATCAGGACAAATCTAAAGAGGAACTCTGTGCTGAGTTAGGCGAACTGCGTCGGCAAGTATCTCAGTTCAATAATTTACGCACCTTACGTCCGCCGTCTCACCCTTCTAAGAAACGATCGCTGTTAGATGCCCAGAATCAGGTATTGGAACTGATCGCTACAGGAACTCCATTACCGAAAATATTAGCCGTTCTAGCCCAACGGATTGAAGAACAGACCACAAATGCCCTGTGTTCAATTTTATTACTGGATGACACTGGACAGACGCTTTACTTAGGTGCGGCACCGAGTTTCCCAGACAGTTATCAACAACTGTTGGCTCATGGTATCCCCGTGGGAGCCTGCGCTGGCACCTGTGGCACCGCCGTATATCGACGAGAACCGGTTACCAGTGTGGATGTAACGGATGATCCGTTGTGGGCAGCATTTCGAGAAATTCCGCTGTCCTATGGGTTTCGGGCGTATTGGTCTAGTCCCATCTTTGCCAGTAATGGGGACGTGTTAGGGACGTTTGCGATGGTGTACCGGATGCCCCGTTATCCCAGTCAACATGATCGGCATTTGGTTGAATTGTCAACTCATTTGGCGGGCATTGCGATCGAGCGAGAGCGGTCAGATATGGCACTGAAAGCGAGTGAAGAACAACTACGATCGCTGAACGCCCGATTAGAGCAACAGGTGCAGGAGCGCACAGCGCAATTACAACGCTCACTAGAACATGAGGCGCTTCTCAAACGCATTACAGATAAGGTGCGGGATAGTTTGGATGAAGCGCAGATTTTGCAGGTGGCGGTGGAGGAACTGGGGCAAGTTCTAGGGGTGTTTGCCTGTGAAGCTGGAATTTACAATGCGGAACAAGCGACCCGTACCGTTCGGTATGAGTACACGATCCTGCCATTGTCAACCTTAGGAACAACTACAAAAGTTTGTGATCTGCCAATGGGGGCATTCTGCGCCATAGCGCCTGAGCCTCCTTGTGCCATCAATGCCTCAAAAGCGGTGTTTGCTTGTCCAATCTGGGATAATCACGACACGATCGGGGATTTATGGCTATTTAAATCGGGACATGAGTCCTTTGATGAGTTAGAAATTCGCTTAGTCCAGCAGGTTGCCAACCAGTGTGCGATCGCTTTACGTCAGGCTCGACTGTATCAAGCGGCGCAAGCCCAGGTGACAGAACTGGAAAAGTTGAATCAAATGAAGGATGAGTTTTTGAGTACTGTGTCCCATGAGTTGCGGACTCCCATTGCCAATATGAAGATGGCAATTCACATGCTCAAACTTTCAACGAATACCGAGCAAAGGCAACGGTATCTAGAGATCTTGCAGTCCCAATGTTTACGGGAAGCGGAATTGATTAATGATCTGTTGGACTTACAGCGGTTAGAAGCCTCCTCGTATGTGATTGCTTTAGACGATGAAGTGAATTTATCGACCTGGATTCCGGCTGTGGTTAAACCATTTGATCTGCGGACTCAGGAACAGCAACAGTTGCTTCAAGTTGTTCATTCCCCGATTCTGGCTCCCATCTTGACCCATCGGGCTAGCCTGGAGCGGGTACTGTCGGAGCTTCTCAACAATGCCTGTAAGTACACTCCTGCCCAAGGACAGATTGAGCTACAAGTCGAGCAGACAACTGGGGTCGAGTTGGATTCACCGCCAGAAGTGATTTTTACGGTACGAAACCAGGCAGAAATTCCAGCTACCGAACTATCCCATATTTTCGATAAATTTTATCGAGTCCCGAATGCAGATCCCTGGAGGCGGGGCGGAACGGGATTAGGATTAGCCTTAGTCCAAAAATTAGTGGAACGATTGGGCGGCACAATTCGTGTATTGAGCCAACAGGGTTGGACGTTGTTTGAAGTGAGATTACCTTGGACCGCGATCGATCAAAGCTGGGTAGGGCTATCGGGGGCAACAACCTCCCCCAGCACCTGAGCTTGGATTTGCGAGGTTTTGGTTAGGTCACTGAAACTGGTAATATCAACCCCGATCGCGTCACACGCCTGTTTTAATTCCGTCTCAAACGCTGCCAGGTTGTCACCGTAGCCACAATGATAGGCAGCCGCTTCCAGACCTTCTCGACCATTGGCTCTAGCGCAATCAATCAGTTCTGTGCCTTGTAGCGGTGTTGATGATGCCATACGCATAAATCCTAACGATCAACAAATTCCGATTTCCAATTGAGATGATGTCAATTCTTTTCTATATTGCATCACAATAGGAGTCATGGCTATCTATACAGAGATTGAAAAGCACCGCCCTTATATTTAGCATTATCTAACTGAAGAATGAGATTTTTGTGGAGATTGATAGTCTGAACAATCGATCGCATTCTGGGTCATGGCTGACATGGGATGAACCGCACATTTCAGATAGGAACTATTGCTAAAAAAGCGACAATTTTGGCAGGGAATTTTCGACGATCGCTTGAAGATAATTCGTTGCGTCAGTTTTGGGACGGAAGGGAAGGAAGACACAATAAAGGCAATGATAAAACATAACAGGATCAGTCCTGGAATGGTGTAGTGGGCGGTGGCTTCAGACTTGGGTTCGATTGGAGAAATCGGCTCTGCCTGAGTTGTAATTGTTTGGAGTTGAACGGTAGTAGGTGTCATTGAGGATGCGAACTTAGTATCAACAGTCTTATTTCCTTTTACCAATCAGGCTACCGCGATCGAATATAGTTCTTCTCTATCACAGGAACAGCCTATTCTGGCAATACTGTCAGCCTTAAGGAAGATTGTTATGTGTCTAACTACAGTCGGTCGTTATAGATAGCCGTGAATGCCCCAGATTCGCCCATTAATTCCACACTAATCTTGCGATCGGGAGGAGTCCAATTTCCCTGGCGATCGATCACTTCTACTAGAATCTGCTGCTCCTGGGGGCGAGTGCGATAGGTGGTAGTTGCCCAAACCCCTGCCTGATAATCAAAACTGTGACCATCATCTTCATACATCGTCCATTCACCCGGTTCAGGGGTGACTTTAAGAGTGAGTTCGCCTAAGGGAAATTGGTTCACATATTGCATCACGGGTTGCATGGGAATAATTGCCCCTGCTTTTACATACAGTGGCATTCGTTCCAGTGGAGCATGAGCCAGAATGTGGGTGGGGCCGTGATAGCACTGCTGGCTCCACCAGTCATACCAGGTTCCGGCTGGCAAATAGACGGCTCGATATTCTACCCCAGGACGGTAAACCGGGGCTGCCATCAGATGTTCTCCTAGCAAAATCTGGTCATACAGGGCGTAGGTCTGGGGGTCACTAGGATAGTGATATAGCAATGGTCGCAGAATTGGTGCGCCGGTCGTTGCGGCTTGCCAAAATAGCGAGTAAATGTAGGGCAATAGACGATAGCGTAATTCAATATATTCCCGGCAAATCTGTTCGACTCGATCGCCAAATACCCACGGTTCATGGCGAGCCGTACTCATGGCAGAATGGCCCCGCATTAAGGGATATAACATGCCTACCTGCATCCAGCGAGCAAACAATTCTGCTGTTGCATTCCCGGCAAAGCCACCGATGTCACAGCCGACAAACGGGACACCGGATAGTCCCATGTTGCAGAGCATCGGTAACGACATTTCCAGATGTTCCCACAGAGATTGGTTGTCGCCCATCCACACCGACGACCAGCGTTGAATGCCAGCAAACCCCGATCGCGTTAAGACAAACGATCGTTGGTCGGGTCGCAATTGTTGTAAAGCGGCATGGGACGCTTGCGCCATATTCAGCCCGTACAGGTTATGCACTTCAGCATGGGTAGTCCGTTCCTCCGGTTCTCCTTGGGGGGCATCCAGGGGAAAGGCGATTTTATTCCCATTATCCCCAAACGGGCGATCGTCTAAGGCGGGTTCATTCATGTCATTCCAGATGCCTGCCACCCCCATATCGGTTAAGGCGGTATGCTGTTGACTCCACCATTGCCGCACATCGGAGCGGAGGAAGTCGGGAAATACTGCTTTTTCCGGCCAGACATAGCCATGAAACAATTTGCCATCTGCTTTTCGGACAAAATAATCCTGTTCCAGACCTTGATCGAATACCTGATAATCGGCTTCCGGCTCATATTTCACCCCCGGATCGACGATCGTCACCACATGGAACCCCTCGTGCTTAAGGGCATCAATTAATTTTTTGGGATCTGAAAATCGCTTTTGGCTCCAGGTAAACACTCGATAGCCCTGCATGTAGTCAATATCTAAATGGATGACATCGCAGGGAATGCGGCGGCGACGAAATTCCTGGGCTAATTCCTGCACGACTGCCTCGGATTCATAACTCCAACGACATTGGTGATACCCCAGTGCCCATTTGGGTGGCAATGGCATTCGCCCGGTCAATTCCGTGTAGGTCGCCAGAATTTGGGCGGGTTGCGGTCCATAGATGATGTAGTAGTCTAACTCCGGCGATCGCGTCAGCATTTGCCAAATCCCCGGTTCCGTTGCACCCAGATCAAACTGGCTCCAATGAGTGGAATTGAGAAAAATCCCGTAGCTTAAGCCGGGACGCAGCGCCATAAACACTGGGATTGCCTGATACATTTCATCGGTTAAGGAACCGTAGTCCAGGGCATCCGTAGTCCAATTGGTTTTGCACTCTGCCAATTTATCCAAAAATCCCGTCCGTTCGCCAAAACCATAGAAGTGTTCCTCCGGTTGAATCTGTTTCCAGGCAGACACCCCACTGGCAGACCACCCCATACCCATGTCCGTATCTTCAGCAAACGGATGACCCTGAGTATCAACGCAACGAATGCGGCAAGGATGACGATCGATTTGGACGGTTAATTGATTTGTCTCTAAAAAAATGGCGGTTTCATGCTCAATAATTTCAACGATCGAATCCTTCCATTCCGCATCATCTTTGGTCACTGCCCAGGAGCGGCGGGGGGCAAACTCACCCGTTGGCGATAATCGCACTCGCACTAAATTAGGAGCGAGAACCGTCACCAGTAATGTTGCTGTTTGGCAACGACATAGCACACTACGATCGCGAATTTCAACTGAATCGACAGCCCCTAACACTGACCAGGCTTGATCCGTAGAGGGCAATTGTCCAAAATATTGGGGCATGCAATCTTATCCTTGCAACAACGATTCGGCACCATCAATCCAAACTTCTGTCCCAGTGATATGGCTGGACGCATCGGATGCCAGAAATAGTACCAGTTGGGCAACCTGCTCGGATGTACCTGATTTGCCGTCCGTTAACGGAATTCTGCCACTGGGAAAGTCCACAGGTTCTTTAATAGTGTTGAGATCTCGTTGTTCAGTGCTTTCATTAATGTCAGTGGCGATCGCACCTGGACAAATCACATTCACCCGAATGCGATGTTTCGCTAACTCCAATGCCACCATTTTCGTAAATGCCACTTGAGCCGCTTTCGAGCAGGAATAGGCTGTTGCACCAGTATTACTAAAAATGCGAGTACCGTTGACAGATGACGTGATAATAATTGAGCCACCATGTTGCTTCAAATAAGGCACTGCATATTTCACAGTCAGAAACGTGCCTTTGAGATTAATTGCTAATGTTTTATCCCATTCTTCTGGTGTTAATTCTTCAATCGGAGCCCACACCCCATTAATTCCAGCATTGGCAAAGACAACATCAATGCGACCAAATTTCTCACCAATCGTTTGAATCGCCGTTTGCATCTGCTCCGGTTGCGAAATATCCGCGATCGCAGTCATTGCCTCGCCACCCCGTTGTTGAATTGTTTCAATGGTTTCGTGGCTTTCTTCGGGATTGCGATCGATCGCTGCAATTTTAGCTCCTTGCTCCGCGAGTAGAAGCGCCGTTGCCTTACCAATCCCTGAACCTGTTCCTGTAATCAGCGCAACTTTACCCTGCATCCTGGCTCCTTACATGATGAATTGAATCATTTCGATCCTTCTATTGTTGCTTGACTAACAAAACTCCTTTGCTGCCATCCCCAACCCTTATTTCACAGGCAAAAGGAAACTGCGTTAGTGATCCTCCCTAACCCTTCTTAGCCAGGATGGAACAAAACCGTTCAAAGTCCCCCTTCCCAAGGGGGATTTAGGGGGATCACTCTAAAAATGAATGAGCCAAAAGGTTCTTAACCATGTCCCAGGGGGAGCGAAATGTGAAATAGGGGATGAACCTCGCCTCGACAGCCTATTTAATTCGATGGGTTTCTTTGTTTTCCAACCCTTCCTGAGCATGTTCTAAGCGTAGTTCGCCGTCTGGTGCTACTTGCTTCCAGAATGGGGTTTGTTTGCCAACGGGACCTTTGGCTGGAGTTACGCCACCATCCACTAACCATAGGGCTCCAGTCACATAGCTAGCCTCATCAGACGCTAAAAAGGCATAGACATTTGCCACTTCTTCCGGTGTGCCTCGGCGTGCCATTGGTGTTGCCTGAATCAACATTTTTTCCATTTGTTGATCCATTGGGCCGGTTTCTTTATGAGTCCATGCGGTATCGATCGCCCCTGGACAGACACAATTTGCCCGAATCCCATATTTCGCTTCTTCCACGGCAATGCCCATCATGAAAGAATGCATCCAACCCTTGGTGCCGCCATAGGGGGCATTCTGAGCTAACCCATTAAAGCCAGCTTCAGAACCCGCCGAGACAATATTGCCGTTTGTTTTCCGGAGATAGGGTACGGCAAAGCGTGTCATCAAAAAAGCCGATCGCAGATTCATGCGAATGGTGCGATCGAAATCCTCGATCGGATATTGGTCAATTTCAGCGTTAGTCAGAAATACCCCAGCGTTATTGACTAAGACATCTAATTTTCCGTATGTAGCAACGGCAGATTCCACACAGGTTTGGGCGTGAAATTCCTCGGAAATATCGCCAATATAGGAAATGGCGATGCCTCCATAGTGTTGAATGGCGGCAACTACATCATCGACTGGATCACCAGGTAAACCATTTGCTACTACCTTAGCCCCTTCTTTGGCAAATTTATGGGCGATCGCTTCACCAATCCCTGTCCCAGCCCCTGTGACGATCGCTACTTTGCCTTCTAAGCGTCTAGTCGGACTGATTGTACTAGTCATAAAGTTTAATTTCCCTATTTTCCCTATCTCTTATCTTGAGAGATCAAGTCAAACCTACCTCTACCCTCAGCAGGATTACTGGCTTCTATCCTGAGTTGGTTTAAGTGACGGAGATTCTTCGTTAAGGTTCAAAAAGCTTAATGAAAGCTTGCAGTTAGTGAGATGAGAACTTTATGACTTTTACCACAGAACCCACCACTGGATTAGCACAATCTTTTCGTAGTCTAGATGTTGATCAACAGCTTGCCCTGTTTTATTTTATTTATAAAAAAATGGGTGACTCTGTGACTCCTGCTGCTCCGGGAGCTAGCACTGTTTCTTCCGAAGTGGCGGAAGGATTGTTTAATCAAGTCAAGGGGCTGTCCCATCAAGAGCAATTACAACTGCAACGGGATCTGATCACCCATAAAAACAACTTAATTGCTCGTGAATATGGCGCATTAAGCGATACGACGAAACTCTTGTTCTGGTATTTGCTGGCTTGTGGGATGGATGAAGGCACCGTTAGTCCCATGCCTGCTGACTATAAGCTCTCTGCCCAAGCCGAACAACTGATGAGCCAAATTACCGGGTTGGAATTCCAGCAACAGATTACGTTGTTCCGTAATATTGTGTCACCGATGGGAGTTGATCCCAACTCGGCTCCGCACGATCGCAATACCAATCTGTAATTCAGTAGATGATCCGCTCCTGGGTTAGTCTTACTCAACAACGACTACCCTGTGGATCACAGTTAAATCATGAGAATTGTGGGCAATCATCCCCTTTACTACCCGCTTGATTGCCCTTTTCTATTGCGAACCTGAATATTTAACCGGAGATTACACGATGGCACAACAATTTAAATCGGGAGACCAGGTGGAATGGCAAACCTCCCAGGGAAAAACTCAGGGTCAGGTCGAGAAAAAACTCACCAAAGAAACTGAGATTAAGGGGCATCATGTAGCGGCTTCGGATGACAATCCAGAATACTTGGTAAAAAGCGATAAAACTGGTAAAGAAGCTGCCCATAAACCAGAATCACTCAAAAAGATTCAGGACTAGAGCATGATGAATGAGTCATGTCTAGCCCCGAAGTAAGTATATTAAGCTGTCCTAGCGATCGATAGGCTTTCTATGTCCGATCGCTAGACCTGTTAGTCATTAACCATTAACGCGCTAATGTGAGAACCGCTAGAGTGCCTAGCAAATGACCAAAACTCATAGCGCCAATAAACGTAGGTACGCTCATTGTTAAAGGTCCTAACGGCATCATCGGCCCAACATTAGGACGCTGCACCACACGGCTAGCCAGCACTACTGCTAACAGGCAGCAAATTGACATAATTAGAGGTGTCCCGGAGGAAAACCAGGGGCAATTTGATTTTCTACAGGTCGGGCGGCTGCCAGCCATAGTGATTGCATCATGCCTCAAATCTCCACTTGAAACTAGAATTAGACTACGTTTTATCATCCAGGTTGCACTACTATTCCACCTCAACCTAATGAGAGATTTGTTGCTCACATTGCAATAGTAAATTTATTACCAGATAATTTTTACTCCTATCGTTTTTAGGATTCTAGTGCAGATTACTTCTGGTAAACTCACCTGTGACGTAGGCTTGGCGAAATGGACTAGGAATAATGAACTGAGGACGACGATCGTCCTGATCTAGCCTGCGAGAAGGAGTGATCTCCCGACCGTCAATCCAGAGTTGCTGAGGTTGGAATCCATGTAGCTGAAGTTGAATACTATGATAGGGAAATGGATAGAGGCAGGGAAAATCACCCTGTTGTTCCCATAATAATTCCACTCCTTCGGCAAATCGGATCAACCGGAAATGATCTAAGCGCCATTCCCCATAGCCATCTCCGGCATCACTGTATATGCAATCTTCACAACTCTCCTGTTCCGGTGGGTACAAGTGCAGCATTAATTGATTGTCTATGACCATTGGGATAATGCTGCCTGCTTTTACCAGTAGAGGCATTTGTTCCAGGGGGACACTGAGTTCTACTTGAGCCATTCCTTCTAGCATCGTGTCGTCCCAAAAGCTATACCAGCGACCTGGCGGTAGGGTAGCAAGACGCGATCGTCCTCCCTCTTCAAACACAGGATAAATGATGAGTGACTTCCCTAAATAAAAGGCATTATCAATACTCCATAGAGCGGGTTCATCCGTGTTGTACCAGAATAACGGACGCACTAAAGGATACCCTTTTTGGGAGGCTTCCCAGGCCAGCGTATAGAAGTAAGGCATTAACTGATAGCGTAACTGAAGGAAGTTCCGCATAATACTGAGATACGGTTCTCCATAAGTCCAGGGGGTACGATACTCAACGTTATTTGAGCAATGGGAACGGTAGAACGGCATGAAGGTTGCCATTTGGAACCAGCGTAAGTATAGTTCTGCCGATGGGTTGCCCTGGAAACCACCAATATCGGGTCCACTATAGGGAATCCCAGAAAGTCCTAGCCCTAGCACCGTCGGGATTGTTTGCTGCATACATTCCCAGGTACACTCAATATCTCCTGTCCAGGTCCAGGCATACCGTTGTAACCCTGCCCACCCGGCGCGTGAAACAATAAAGGGACGTTGATTTGGACGATACTGGCACAAACTTTCATACCCAGCTCGTGCTTGGAGCAACCCATAAACATTATGAGCTTCGCGGTGTTCTCCCCCTCTGCCTTCCATGTGATGGCGCACGACTTTGGGTAAGGAGCGATCGCCCCAGGTAATAAAGGCGGCTGGTTCATTCATGTCATGCCAAAAGCCAGCGACTCCTAAATCCAACATGAACTCATATTGCCGACTCCACCATTGCCGTACTAGGGGATTTGTAAAGTCTGGAAAGGCTGACCAACCGCACCACACTGGAGCAATCACCAGATCACCCGTTGGCAGTTTACAAAAGGCTTCTAGCATCCGTCCTTCTAAAAACAGCTTACTTTTGCGGCTGTATTTAATCCCCGGATTAATAATCGTAATAAATTGTACTCCCTCAGATGCCAATTCCTGGGTGAACTTGCCCAACTGAGGGAAGCGTTGCGGGTCGATCGTAAATGCCCGATAACCTACCTGCACATCAATGTCTAAGTGAATCGCACTGAGAGGTAAATCTAATTCGCGAAATTGTTGGACGGTTTCTCGAACTGCCGCTTCGGTTCGATAACCCCAACGGGATTGGTGATAGCCCAATGCCCAGCGAGGCGGTAAGGGCGATCGCCCAGTCAGTTCGGTGTAACGTTCTAACAGTTGGGCGGGGGATCCTGTAGCGACGTAATAGTGTAATGCTCCTCCCGTAAAGGCGGCGGTGGCGCGATCGCGATCAAAGGTAAAGGTGGCTTCAAAGGAATTTTCATAAAAGATCAGGTAGCTGCCTTGCTGATGCAAACTGATGTATACCGGAATGCTGATATACATGGGATCGGAGCCAGGAGCATACATGCCTGCCGCATCGTAATTCCACATGCGATACGTGCGGGTGGTTGCGGGTGGGTCAGGTTGGCTATCTGAATCCGGGTTTGCAGGCTGAAACAGATCATGAGAACGCAGATTTAACCGGGCGGCTCGTTCTCCTAAGCCATATAAATTTTCTTCCTGACGCAATTGGGTGTGATGACTCCAGGCTTCGCCATTGCGATCGGGGGGAAGTTCCTGACGCAATAAAGCACCGTTAGCTGTATAGAATTTCAACTCACCTGTAGCACTAACGGTAATTTCTAGCTCACCACTGGAAACAGTCCACCCCTCTGATGTGGCGTTTAGTTCAATATTGACTTCTGACCATAATTGCCAGGATGTATGATCGATCGGTTTAGCTAGTGCATAAGGAACAGGAGATAGCCCCGGTTTCCAATTTAATTGGACAAAATCTGCCTTCAAAAAGCAAATCTCTAGCTCAGCTTGCTCAAAATAAAAATAAGCCCCTCTTGCCCAGGATTCTGCTTGTAATAGTTTGCCTGGACTCTCTATGACTTCGGTGGTAGGTGGAGGAGCAAATTGCTGTTCTAAGCGATCGCGTTGTCGCGAATATCGATAGGCGTACAGTGCATAGGTTAAATAAAACAGCGATCCCAGAAAGAACTTGAACTTGAGTGATACCTGTTTGAAGCGATTTTGCACAGTTTCAGAAAGGCTTAGAGGCTTAGTTTGATCGAACGTCATAGAATTAATGGTTATCCAAGAAGGCTAAATAAAGATGCTGGCAAATGTTTAACTAAAACTTAATTTAAGTTTTAAACATCAATATGATGTTCAGGAATTCACCTGATGCCCAGCAAATTTAACCTAATATTTAAAGCTCAACTGCATTAAGTTAGTCTAATGTTGGCTTGCTAAAGCTTTTCAGAACAAAGGAATAGTTGAATCTTTACTAATCTATGCTTCTACGCCATGAAGCTTACCAGTCCACCCGTAGCATCAATCCTGATTTTGAATGAACTACCGAAATTTCAGATCAATCCCACGTCTGAATATATCTAAAAGCTACGCTACTTAAATCTTCCAGATGACATAAGTTGCCACGATTCTAACTAATCTAAATGAGAGAGCAAGCAAAACTATAGTGTTAAATTGATAGCTGCGTTCAGTTGTCTGTATCGTGGTGATAACTTTTTGGGCAGGTAGCTGTGTACTATGAATAGTTGAGATATTCTTTCAGATCTGTTTATTGTCGCAGTTAGGTATCTAGAGCATGACCGCAGTCACTCCCACACCCAAATCGGTTCCAGTCTTTTGTGAAGGTATTCAATATTTTGGGGACACATTGCCTGGATTTGATACCTATGGTCAGGCTCCTGTGATTGCTGATGGAGACACTGCGATCGCCGATCCCACCGATCTAACGGCGGCTTACCAGACGATGTTGTATGCCGATGCCTTGCGCTACTTGATCCTGCAAATGACGGGGAGCAAAGCCTCTGGGCATCCCGGTGGATTTGCCAGTCAGGCAGAAGCCTATGCTGCTTTAGTCATGCTGGGTCACAAAAATATAGTCACGGAAGTCGGACATCATGCCCCCGGCTTTTACAGTGCCATGTTCCTCGATCGCTCCCTGGAAGCTATGGGGATTGAAACGGTACAGCAATTGCGCGATCGCTTCCGGGAACGCCACGGTCTGTTGGGGCACTTATCCGGCTACATTCCTGGCATTCTAGCTCCCGCCGGTCCCTTGGGACAGGGACAACACTTTGCCATGTCTGCCGCATTACTCCATCAAGACAAGCTGTTTCCCTTCACCGTGGGGGATGGTGGATTGGGCGAACCCTACATTATGAGTTCGATGGCGCACTTCCATACCGCCTATCCTGAAGTCACCAACTTCCTGCCTGTCCTGGTTTGGAACGGTTACTCTCAGGAACATCACAGCATGGTATCGCTACTGTCTAACGAGCAAATGACCGCCTACTGGCAGGGCAATGGCTTTGAGCAGGTTGTCCTGATTGATGCCAAAGACTTTGATGATCAAAACCAGGCTGGAGCCTTCGTTGACAGCACCGCCTTTTCGTTTGAACAACGGCTAGAGTTTGTTAAGGCGGTGGTCGCAGGGGTGGACACGGCGGCAAAAGCCGCTTTAGGGGGGCAACTGACCGTCTTTATTATCAAGCAACTGAAAGGGGCAGGAGTCCATGCGCGGGGGGCAAAATCCCATAACCTCTATGCTCAACATACCCTCGATAATCCTGAGATTGTGACCGCTTTAAAGACGCGTGCCCTCACTCCTGCCGCCTGGGAACTGGTTCGCACCAATTGTTACCGGGCGGGCGGTGGTTCTGCAAGTAAAACAGTGGTGACTGAATCAGTGCGATCGTTACCCGACCTGGAAGCTTTACCGTTAGAAGAGTTTTCCATAGGGGGTGATCCCAAAGTATCCACAACAGCAATGGGGCGATTAGTGGGCAAAGTGGGGCAAAGCGATCGCACCTTTGTAGTAACGAATGCCGATGGTAACGAAGCCTCTGGGATTGCCAACATTAACCAGGCTCTCAAGATCAATCACCCAACTGAAGATCCCCTCTACAATCAGCAACCGGGTGGACAGGTGTACGAACCCCTAAGTGAAGATGCCTGTGCCGGATTAGCCGCAGGTTTAGCGTTAATGGGGGCGCGATCGCTCTGGTGTTCCTATGAATCCTTCGCGATTAATGGGTTACCAATCTGGCAAACGGTGACTCAGGCAATGGCAGAATTGCGTCGCCCTACACCAGCCACCGTGACCCTATTTACCGCCGGGGCTTTAGAACAGGGGCGCAATGGTTGGACTCATCAACGTCCGGAGATTGAAGCTTACTTTGCTGCCATGATGCGGAATGGTAACGTCTTCCCGCTATTTCCACCGGACGCGAATAGCATTCAGGTGTGCTACGACTGGGCGCTGACCACTAAAAATAAAGGCATCGTCATTACTGCCAGCAAGTCACCGTTACCGATTCGGACAACCTTTGAGCAAACCCGACAGGCGATCGAGGATGGGGCGATCGTGCTGCAAGAGGTGAACGGTGATCCGGGGACAAAAACGGTAGTCTTCGCGGTGATTGGAGATATGATCCTGATTCCCGTATTTGAAGCGGCGGCCAGCCTGGAAGCCGAGGGCTTAGGGGTGCGGATTGTCTCCGTCGTCAATCCCCGTCGTCTCTACCGTCCTGCGGATGTGGCTTGGGCAAGTTGTTCCGAACCCGATGGCGAGTTTTTGGATGAGGCTGGTTTCGATCGCCTATTTGGTGGTGATGCCTTGATCGCCGTTACCGGTGGTGCCAGTGGGATGTTGGAACCCGTGATGTTACGGAGTACGAGCCGTCGCGACACTTTTGCCTGGAAGCGAGGTGAAACCACGGCTAGCCCCGGTGAACTGATGGCATTCAATGGCATTACGGCGGAAGCGCTTGCCAAACGTGCGATCGAATTGGTGCATTAAGCTGAGTTGCTACTACTGTCGGGTAATTGCTCCAGTCATGATCTGATTGATTACCCGGCAGTTGCCCGATCGCTCTTATTCTTCCTCTTCTTCTATTTCCTCTTCTTCAAACAGGTCGGTAAATTCCAGCGATGTGACTCTGGTAATTTTCTCATCGCGATCGAGCTTCAAGATCCGGCTACCTTTGCCCTCTTTACCTTCCACTGGTACTTCTTCTAGCTCGATATAACTCATGCGATCGGCGCTGGTTAGCACAATAATTTCTGAGTCTGAGAAGGCGGCTGCCAGTCCAACTAAGGTATCGGTCTTGGTGGCAAATTGCAGTCCCTGTCCACCCAGATCCCCAGGATTAGAGAGGCGCAACAAACCAACAGGCATCTGTTTGGCATAGCCCTTTTCCGACACCATGAGTAAATGACCATCTACCGGCACAGTAACACAACCGACTAACCGTTCTTGTTTAATCAAGCGAATCGCGGTTTGTCCCTGCGAGGTACGACTGGATAGGGGGAGGCGATCGTCGTCAATTTCCACCCGCAACATCCGACCGTTCGAGGTGGCTAGTACCAACTGTTCACCCGCCTCTGTGATGCAAGCAAAGGCAACCTGATCCTCATCTTTGAGTTTGAGCGTGGTCAGACCCCGCGCCGTTAAATCAGTAAAGTCTTCCAAAGGTAATCGCTTCACCCGACCTTGTTGAGTCACTAACACCAAATCCTGTTCCTCCGGAACTTCTGGCATCACGAAACTCGCGACGATCGTATCCGGACTGCCCTGAGCGGCGGTAGGTAGCAGCGTGACTAACGGCACACCCCGCGATCGACCGGTTGCCTGGGGCACATCGCTCATGTGAATGGGGTAGGCTTTGCCATCCCGCGTAATCGCCAGAATCGTATGCGCCGTGGTCGTGATATGAGTCTGGAGGGTAAAGTCTTCAAACTCGGCTAGACCGGGGGTAGGCTGTTCCTCATTCCGACTATTCCGGCGCTGTAAGGTTTTCACGGAGATACGGCGAGCATACCCCCGTTGAGTCAGTTCCAAAACCGTTTCTTCGGCAATTTCCTCTTCGTCATCTAAGGGCAACAGCGTTGTGGAGTCAGTGCCAGTCGTGGCACTCAATTCGGCGTTACCGGCGTTGGCTCGCTTACCCTTTTGACTCTCTCCGGGTTCCGGACGACCGATAATCCGCGTCCGACGGGGATCCCCAAATTTCTTTTTCAACGCCCGTAATTCTTTTTTCAGGGCTTTCAGGAGTTCCCGTTGATCGCCCAATAATTTTTGCAATTCCGTTTGTCGATCGCTGAGTTGATCAAATTCCGTTTGAAGGTTTTGCTGCTCCATGCTCGTGAGCCGCCGCAGGGGCATTGCCAGAATCGCATCGGCTTGTCGATCGCTCAACTCCAACTCTTCCTGTAAAACCGCTTTTGCGGTACTGCCATCAGGAGCGTTGCGTAAAATATCAATCACCTCATCCAGATTTTCCAATGCAATCAACATGCCATCGAGCAAATGCAGGCGACTTTCAGCGCGATCGAGTTCATGCTGATAGAGGCGGGTCAGGGTGGCTACCCGGAAGTCGAGGAAGTGTTGTAATAACTCCCGCAGGGTCATTTGTCGGGGTTGCCCATTGGTGAGTGCCAGCAGAATCACCCCAAAATTGTTTTGTAAGGCGGTCTGCTTATACAAGGCATTGAGGACTTTTTGGGGATGGGCTTCCCGCTTCAGTTCAATCACCACCCGAATGCCATCACGATCGCTTTCATCCCGAATATCAGCGATGCCATCCAGCCGTCCTTGTCCCACTAACTCAGCGACTTTTTCGATCCAGCCTGCTTTGTTGACTTGATAGGGTAATTCTGTGATGACGATCGCTGGACGACGATGCCGCCCTCGTCCCGGTTGAATTTCCTCAATTTGAGCCACTCCCCGAATCGCCACACTACCACGACCTGTGGTGTAGGCATCCCGGATGCCATCTGTACCCACAATTTCACCACCCGTTGGGAAATCCGGCCCGGGGATTAGTTCAAATAGCCGCTCATCGGACAGATTGGGATTATCGATCAGGGCAATTAAGCCATCAACAATCTCATTCAGGTTATGCGGCGGAATATTGGTTGCCATCCCTACCGCAATGCCAGAACTGCCGTTGAGCAACAGGATGGGCAGTTGTGCCGGTAGAACGATCGGTTCTTGCTGCGAGTTGTCGAAGTTACCAATGAAATCGACCGTGGCTTCGCCAATTTCAGTCAGTAACGCTTCATTGCCAATTTCTGCCAGCCGCGTTTCGGTATACCGCATGGCTGCGGGGGGATCATCATCCACCGACCCGAAGTTGCCATGTCCGGCTAATAAGGGATAACGACTGGAGAAATCCTGAACTAACCGAACTAAGGCATCGTAAACCGCTTGATCTCCGTGGGGATGATATTTACCGAGCACATCCCCGACGACACGGGCACATTTACGGTAGGGGCGATCAGGTGTTAACCCTAGCTCATGCATGGCATACAAAATCCGCCGATGCACTGGCTTTAAGCCATCACGGACATCGGGCAGGGCACGACCGACAATCACACTCATGGCATATTCAAGATACGACTGTTGCATCTCTGTATGCAGAGCGGTTGTGATAACCTGTCCTGCGGAGAGCATATTCAGTTGCTTAGCCATGAGTTTTATTTCCTATATTCCTGACGTGACGACGGTTCTGTGTAATCTCGATCGAGTGACATCTACTATAGTGATAATCCTAAATTCTGCTCTCACCTATCTCTGGGTAGCCTCTCACATAAGGATTAACGACTGCATAATCGGGGTCACAGGTATCAATAAGCTGGGTTACTGCATAAGGAAGGTGCTATGAAGACGGTTTTGATTGTGGAGGACGACCTGATTAATGCTCGGGTTTTCTCTAAAATTCTGACGAAACGAGGCGGGCTGGTGGTGCGGCATACCGAAAATGTGGAAGAGGTCATGCAAATCGCCCAGGCGGGAGAAGCAGACATTATCTTAATGGATGTATCGTTAGCTCGAAGTGTTTACCAGGGAAAATCGGTCGATGGTATCCAAATTACTCAGATGCTCAAGGACGATCCGAAAACTGCCAATCTTCCGATTATCCTGGTGACTGCCCATGCGATGGAAGGCGATCGAGAAAGCTTCCTCAAGCAGAGTGGGGCAGATGGCTACATCTCTAAGCCGGTCGTTGACCATCAAGCCTTTGTCGAGCAGATTATGGCACTATTGCCAGACCTAGAGGAGTAGTATTTGGCAAATTTAATTGGATCTCTCGTTTTTCCAGGTACACAAGTACTACTATAGAAAACTTTTCCCAGATTCCCAAAGTTTTTTGATCGAGGAGCGGGGAGAACGGAGTAGTAAGGATCTTCCTCATTTCCCGATCTTCTTCATCCTCCCCATCTTCCGCCTATTCCGCCCCTGAACCAGTCGCCGTTGGCTCCGTCACTACAGGACTCGGGCTAACGTTTGGGGTTGCTGGCTTGGATATGGATTGACGTGCCCGATCGAACCATTGCCCAAATCGTTGACCGGCTTGTCGCCCCAATTGGCTCGCCTTTTGTCCTAGTTGTCCAGCCTGTTCCCCAATCTGTCGTCCCACTTTGCTAACTTGCTGTCCCACTTGTGAAGTTGCAGAAGGAGCAGGTGGGTTGGATGGCACTGGCGCTGGAGTCACAGGTTCTTCTGGAGTAGCTACCTCCTGAGATGGTGTAGGAGGACTGGAGATTGATGGGGTAGATGGTGTTTCTACAGGTTGAGGAACCAGTAACACGGGCGTTTCTTCAATCGGGGCAGACAGTTCAGCCGGAACCGGAGACTCCTGAAGTTCTGGTGCTTTCACCGTTTCGACAGGCGGCAGGCTGGGAACAGGTTCAGGAGCAGGAGTGGATTCGGGTGACACAGTCGGCTCAGGAGTAACAGGAATAGAGGCAGGCTGTTCTGCTTCTTCGCTAGTAGGAGCGATCGCCGGTTCAGATAGGGTCTCTTCTAAAACGGGCGCTGCTTCAGCTTCGACTGAGTTTTCGATGGCAGGTTCTTCTGGTGCGATCGGAGGTGCGATCGGTTCAACCGGAGTAACTGGCACTGGTGTTGGTTCGGCGGGGGCTGAGATGTCTGGAATAGCTGGGATTGCTACAGTTGGAATGGGTTCTGGGCTGGAATTTTCCTTCGCAGACTCTACGGGCTCAGGAGTTTCTAAAACTGGTTCTGTTGCTGGAGTGGGTTCGGGAGTTGCTTCTGGCGTGGGACTGGCTTCCGGAGTAGGGGTGGGCTCTGGAGTAGGTTCTGCGATCGCCGCTGGGGGTTCCTCCACCGGAGGCTGGTAGTTCGGATCGACAATGCCACGCGAAGCCACTAACGACAGTTCACCCCGCACCAGCTTAGACAGGGCATCTGTCCCATTCGGTTCGTAGGTAATCAACCGAGCCGTATTGTTGAACACGTTATTGACGACATTGCCATTTTCATCAATGAACTCAAGCTGTACCCAGTTTTTACCTGGTTTAAAGCCTTGCAGGTAAATCGGTTGCCACTGATCCAGAATGAAACTGTAACCGTTGACCGTACAGCGAATTCGCCAGTCTGGAATATCATCCTGGCTATCTTTCTGAGCAATGAGATGCAGGGGGGCGTTAGTTAAATAGAAGTCCAACATAATCGGCTCTGCCCCATAGGTTCCCTGGGGACGGCTGTAGGTCAATAGGGGTTGGTCAGCCGCCGGGCTATTCTCCTGAGTTTTGGTCAGGACGTGAAACGTGGTTTGGGCATAGGCACCCTCATTTTTGAAGCTTTCATGCCAGGGACGGGAGGCAAAGACTCGGATTGTATGGGTTCCCGGAGATAGATTCTCAAAGACAAGAGGTTGGCTGGTGTTATAAACCGCTTGATAGGGCTGGTTATCTAAAAACACATGCAGGTGAGGACCTAAGCCTAAAGCCTCATCTTTAAACACAGGTAGATCGTTGACCTGGAATCGGACAGACACTGTATCGTCTGACAATACTTCGTTCGGTCTGGGGCTGAGAATCTTCACTTGCGGTCGGTAAGCATCCATGACCTCTCGCAATTCCAGCAGTACTGGAGGTGGAGCTACTTCAGAGAGTTTGCTGACTAAGCCAGGGGCTGGCTTGGCGTTGGGCTTTTTCCGAGCCGCGATCGCGGCAAAATCGCCACCCCAGGGACTAAATACCAGCAGCAGCACTAACAAAGTAGCAACACAAGCTTTAACGAACGATCGCCAGCGAATGATGAGTCCAGACACCGAAACACGCTCCTATATGACTTAATCTGCCGTCCATAGGGAACTATAGCGGAATCAATCCCCCAATCACTCAATTCGTTCTACAGACTTATAAATGTTGAAGTGTTCACCCCCCTTAGAGACGGTTGGGAGAGTTCGGAGGGGTGTTTTGGTAACAAATGATTAATCAAGGGGATCCAGCCTGACGACTCGCAGAATGGGACTTAAAAGCCTGGTTGACACTCTCCTCCGATCAGCTTGAAATGAAATCGCTCCCAAATAGAAGAGGTCTATATCACGTAAATGGACGGTTTGAGCTTTCTTAATTTTTGCAAGGAAATGTTGCAGATATTAAGACACAACTATTAACAAACTCTGCTGTTAATCACTTTTTCAGCAGTTTTGTGTCAAATTTGTCACCCAATCCTATAGATGTATGTCAGAAATTGACAAAGGATCTCGTTTTGATTTATTAGATCATACTTTTTGTCTATCGTTTCGCTATGTAAACATAATCGAAGCCCCCCTTGACTTTTTCAGACTTGCCTGAATGTGCAACGCCGACTACATAAATGATTGAGAGATTTTGAATTATTGTTAACTGCGTCCGAAAGCGGCATGAAGCAAGTCCTATAATGTCACGTTGAGAACCCCTTCCGGGCTACTTTCACCGCTCTGTGAGCGTTTCCAGTTTTGGAGTGAAACAGCTCTGTTCTCAACACCTGCTACACAACAGCCTCAGGGACTTATAACTTCCGTCTTTCGGGATGTGTAGCGGATCCACTCCAGCCCATGATGGCGTTCTAGAGCGGAGTAGGTTCTGGTAGGGGGAATCCTCGTTCCTTGTCTAGAGAGAGGAGAGTCTCAATGACAACTACCCCACGCGAGCGCGAAGCGAAAGCGCGGGTTGTCGTCGATAAAGATCCGGTTCCCACTTCCTTTGAAAAGTGGTCTCAACCTGGTCACTTCGATCGCACCCTAGCTCGGGGACCCAAAACCACAACCTGGATTTGGAACCTACACGCTGACGCTCACGACTTTGATAGCCATACTTCTGACTTAGAAGACGTATCTCGTAAGATCTTCAGCGCACACTTCGGTCACTTAGCCGTTGTGTTCATTTGGTTGAGCGGCATGTATTTTCATGGCGCGAAATTTTCAAACTATGAAGCTTGGTTAACGAACCCAACCGCGATTAAGCCCAGTGCTCAAGTGGTTTGGCCGATCGTTGGTCAAGAAATTTTGAATGCAGACGTTGGTGGCGGCTTCCACGGGATCCAGATCACTTCTGGACTCTTCTACATGTGGCGAGCAGCTGGCTTTACAAACAGCTTCCAACTTTATTGCACCGCGATCGGTGGTCTGGTCATGGCAGCTCTAATGCTGTTCGCTGGCTGGTTCCACTATCACAAGAGTGCGCCCAAGTTGGAATGGTTCCAGAACGCAGAATCCATGATGAACCACCACCTGGCTGGTTTGTTTGGTCTGGGTTCTCTGTCCTGGGCTGGTCACCAGATCCACGTTTCTCTGCCAATTAACAAGCTACTGGACGCTGGGGTTGCTCCGAAAGACATCCCGCTGCCCCATGAGTTCATCCTCAACAAGCAGTTGATGGCAGACCTATTCCCCAGCTTTGCTAAGGGATTAACTCCTTTCTTCACCCTTAACTGGGGCGCTTACTCAGACTTCCTGACCTTCAAAGGTGGTCTGAACCCCGTGACTGGTAGCCTCTGGTTAACTGACCAGGCTCACCACCACCTGGCGCTGGCTGTCATGTTCATCGTGGCAGGTCACATGTACCGAACCAACTGGGGTATCGGTCACAGCATGAAGGAGATTCTCGAAGCTCATCGGGATCCCATCATGATTACCGGAGAAGGTCACAAGGGACTGTATGAAGTTCTGACCACCTCCTGGCACGCTCAGTTGGCAATCAACCTGGCGATCGGTGGTTCTGTCAGCATCATCGTGGCTCAACACATGTATGCGATGCCTCCGTATCCATACCTAGCGGTTGACTATGCCACTCAGTTGTCCATCTTCACTCACCACATGTGGATCGGCGGTTTCCTGATCTGCGGTGCTGCTGCTCACGGTGCCATCTTCATGGTGCGTGACTACGATCCCGTGGTGAATAAAGGCAATGTGTTGGATAACATCATTCGCCACCGCGATGCCGTTATCTCTCACCTGAACTGGGTTTGTATCTTCTTGGGCTTCCATAGCTTCGGTCTGTACGTTCATAACGACACGATGCGGGCGTTTGGTCGTCCTCAAGATATGTTCTCGGACACCGGGATCCAATTGCAGCCGATCTTTGCCCAATGGGTGCAAAACATTCACACGCTTGCTCCTGGCAATACCGCTCCTAACGCCCTAGCTCCTGCTAGCTTCGCGTTCGGTGGTGATGTGGTTGCGATTGGTGGCAAGGTTGCCATGATGCCGATCGTCCTCGGTACGGCTGACTTCATGGTGCACCACATCCATGCCTTCACGATCCACGTCACCGTGTTGATCCTGCTGAAAGGTGTGCTATTTGCTCGTAACTCTCGTCTGATTCCAGACAAAGCTAACCTCGGGTTCCGCTTCCCTTGCGACGGTCCCGGACGTGGCGGCACCTGCCAAGTTTCTGGTTGGGATCATGTCTTCCTCGGTTTGTTCTGGATGTACAACTGCATTTCCGTGGTGATTTTCCACTTCAGCTGGAAGATGCAGTCGGATGTTTGGGGCACGGTTAACCCCGATGGCTCCGTCGCTCACATCACTGCTGGTAACTTTGCTCAGAGCGCCATCACCATTAATGGTTGGCTGCGCGACTTCCTCTGGGCACAGGCAACCCAAGTGATTACCTCCTACGGTTCCGCTCTGTCTGCATACGGACTCATGTTCCTGGGCGCTCACTTTGTGTGGGCATTCAGCCTCATGTTCCTGTTCAGCGGTCGGGGATACTGGCAGGAGTTGATCGAGTCCATTGTGTGGGCACATAATAAGCTGAAAGTTGCTCCAACCATTCAGCCCCGCGCACTGAGCATTACTCAGGGTCGGGCAGTGGGGGTTGCTCACTACCTCCTGGGAGGAATTGCCACAACGTGGGCGTTCTTCCTGGCTCGCACACTTTCACTTGGATAAGCGCGAGGAGAACGAAGTAAGTTATGGCGACTAAATTTCCCAAATTTAGCCAAGCCCTCGCTCAAGATCCAACTACTCGGCGGATCTGGTACGGGATCGCGACAGCCCACGACTTTGAAAGTCATGACGGCATGACCGAGGAAAATCTTTACCAAAAGATTTTTGCCTCTCACTTTGGTCACATCGCCATCATCTTTCTGTGGACCTCTGGACTCCTGTTCCACGTAGCATGGCAAGGTAATTTTGAACAGTGGATCCAAGATCCACTCAACATCCGTCCCATTGCCCACGCGATTTGGGACCCCCAATTTGGTCAACCGGCGGTTGATGCTTTCACTCAAGGTGGCGCTTCTTACCCCGTTGATATCTCTTACTCCGGTGTTTACCACTGGTGGTACACCCAAGGGATGCGGACGAATGGCGACCTGTATCAAGGTTCAATCTTCCTCCTAATCCTGTCGGCAGTCTTCCTATTCGCAGGCTGGCTGCACCTGCAACCCAAGTTCCGTCCTTCACTGGCTTGGTTTAAGAATGCTGAGTCTCGCCTGAACCACCACCTGGCTGGTCTGTTCGGTGTTAGCTCTCTGGCTTGGGCAGGTCACTTGATCCACGTCGCGATTCCTGAATCCCGTGGTCAACATGTGGGTTGGGATAACTTCCTCTCCACCATGCCTCACCCGGCTGGTTTGGCTCCATTCTTCACCGGCAACTGGGGCGTATACGCTCAGAACCCTGACACGGCTCAGCATGTGTTTGGTTCGGCTAGCGGTTCGGGAACGGCAATTCTGACCTTCCTCGGTGGCTTCCATCCACAAACCCAATCTCTGTGGTTGACGGATATGGCTCACCACCACCTCGCGATCGCGGTCCTGTTCATCGTGGCAGGTCACATGTATCGCACCAACTTTGGGATTGGTCACAGCATCAAAGAGATGATGGATGCCAAGACATTCTTTGGCAAGCCAGTTGAAGGTCCTTTCAACATGCCTCACCAAGGCATTTATGAAACCTACAACAATTCTCTGCACTTCCAACTCGGTTGGCACCTGGCTTGCCTGGGTGTGATCACCTCCCTCGTGGCACAACACATGTATGCCATGCCGCCTTACGCCTTCATGGCGAAGGATTACACGACCCAAGCGGCGCTCTATACCCATCACCAGTACATCGCTGGCTTCCTGATGGTTGGTGCGTTTGCTCACGGTGCCATCTTCTGGATTCGGGATTACGATCCTGAGCAGAACAAGGGCAACGTGCTGGCACGGATGCTGGAACACAAGGAAGCACTCATCTCTCACCTGAGCTGGGTATCTCTCTTCCTCGGTTTCCACACCCTGGGTCTGTATGTTCACAACGATGTTGTGGTTGCCTTCGGTACTCCCGAGAAGCAAATTCTGGTTGAACCGGTCTTCGCTCAGTTCATTCAGTCATCTCACGGGAAACTGCTGTATGGCATGAACACCTTGCTGTCGAGTCCCGACAGTATTGCGACCACCGCTTGGCCGAACTACGGCAACGTATGGCTACCTGGTTGGTTGGAAGCGATCAACAATGGCACGAACTCGCTGTTCCTGACCATTGGTCCTGGCGACTTCTTGGTTCACCACGCGATCGCGCTGGGTCTGCATACCACCACTCTGATTCTGGTCAAGGGTGCGCTGGATGCTCGTGGATCGAAGCTGATGCCGGATAAGAAAGACTTCGGCTATGCCTTCCCTTGCGACGGTCCCGGACGGGGCGGTACTTGCGACATCTCGGCTTGGGATGCGTTCTACCTGTCGATGTTCTGGATGTTGAACACGATCGCATGGACGACTTTCTACTGGCACTGGAAGCATCTCGCCCTCTGGGGTGGCAATGCGGCTCAGTTCAACGAAAGCTCTACATACCTGATGGGCTGGTTCCGTGATTACCTGTGGCTATACTCTGGTCCATTAATCAACGGCTACAACCCCTACGGTATGAACAACCTGGCGATCTGGTCTTGGATCTTCCTGTTCGCTCACTTCGTCTGGGCACTGGGCTTCATGTTCCTGATCTCCTGGAGAGGTTACTGGCAAGAACTGATCGAAACTCTGGTTTGGGCGCACGAGCGCACTCCTCTGGCGAACCTGATTCGCTGGAAGGACAAGCCGGTTGCTCTGTCGATCGTTCAGGCTCGTCTGGTTGGTTTAGCTCACTTCACGGTTGGCTTTATCTTTACCTACGCGGCCTTTGTGATTGCCTCGACTGCCGCGAAGTTTGGTTAATCACTTAGCTGAACCTAGCTGTAGCTAATTAAAAAATCCCCTGCCATAGCGGTGGGGGATTTTTAATATGTATCAATATCTTTTAATTCAGTTTCAGTTCTCTGGATAGTCTCTTCATTGTCCATAAGCAGATAGAGCCGTGACTAGGGCAGTGATGGCAGGGTTAAGGCTAGAAAGGACAACAACGGAAGCTGTGGCGATGATAATGGTGGTTGCCATTCTTACCATGCCGTCAGTTCCTTTTTGGTAAGCATCAAACTTATAGTCCAGACGATCGACTTTCTGCCCTAGCTCTTCTCGTAACTGAATTAAGGCTTCACGAATGTCGTTATTATTGGGGTTTTCTGGTATTTGCATAGTAATTTTTATGGAGCTTTGCGAGTGTGGTACTGAGGTTGAGCTATTTTTCGAAAAGCTCAGACATTGATTGAGGCGATCGCTAAGGCAATTCGGTTTTGCTGGTCGCTTGTTGAATTTGTATTGCTAAGGTTTCTTCCCAATCAGCATCTTTTAGATCAATACTAATCATGCGTCCAGCCCGTTTTGAACGATCGATATAAGCATGAAACGCCTCAGCATTGTTGCGATGAGTAAGGACAAATTGCCGCAGTTCATCTAAACTCATGGCATCATAGTTGGCTGTGGTCATGGTTCATAACCTCCAGTTGGCTTAATTTCAAAGTCTAAGTTTTCTCCAGCCAACACGTACAGATTGCCAGTCCGTTCATCTATTTGGACGAGTTCAATGTTTCTGTACTGCCAACCGGGATAGATGATGTTAGTTAACCGATAACAGAGTCGATAAAGTCCCTGAACTCGCTGGTTCATTGGTTCCATGTATATCCAGCATAGCTATTGCTTGTCTGGTATATGTTATTTGGTACTGTCAAGTACGTTAAGGACAATGAGAAACCGAAAGTATAGGTTTTAGGGAAGGGGGCAACCGATCGCCTATTTCTTCTCATCCGCTTCTTTACGGATCTTGACTCCGGCAGAGAGATACTTGGTGAGGGCTTCACCCAGTTCTTGTTCTGGGGTTTTGCTGGGCTTCTCGCCAAAAAATTCATTGAAGATCACAACGAGTAAGCCAAAGACAACCAGTGTTCCGATTACCATACGCTAAAGTAGTAAATTGCTAAGGGTAGAGCAGACAAGGTGAAAAACCAGAGCCGTTCCAGGGTAAGACCATTTGCCAGGAACGTACAAATATACTATTGTTGCTCGAATTAGTTCAACATCAGTCTTTTCCTGATTTTTTGCTGGAGAATAATAACTGCCGTGGCACAGGTGATTTTGGAAAATGTTTACAAAACTTTTCAAAAGGGCGTGAGCGATCGCACTTCCCCTTCTGGAGATGCTTCTCCTCACCAATCGGCAGCGGTGCTCCGGGCGATCCATCTGACCATTCAAGATGGTGAGTTTATGGTGCTAGTGGGACCCTCGGGCTGTGGCAAAAGTACCCTGCTGCGGTTGATTGCGGGTTTAGAGGAAATTACTGCCGGAAATATTTGGGTGGGCGATCGTTTAGTCAATACCTTGCCGCCGAAAGAGCGGGATATTGCGATGGTGTTCCAGAATTACGCGCTATATCCGCACATGACCGTGTATGAAAATCTGGCATTTGGGTTACGGCGAACCTGGAAAGCAAATGAAGTCATAGGGCAGCGTCGAGAGGAGGCTGTGGTGGCTGGGAAGACCATGCCAGGTTGGGCAGAAAATATGTTGGTGACAACGACGCGCCAGTTACCGAAAGGGTTACAGTATCGATCGCCTAGGGAGCAGGAGATCGATCGGCAAGTTAAATCGGTCGCACAGGTATTGCAAATTGAACCGTTGTTGAAACGATTGCCCAAGCAATTATCCGGGGGGCAGAAACAACGGGTTGCCTTGGGACGAGCAATGGCACGGAATCCCCAGGTGTTTTTGATGGATGAGCCACTGTCGAACCTGGATGCTAAATTACGGGCAGAAACCCGATCGCAAATTGTCAAGCTACAACGGCAATTGGGCACAACGACGATTTATGTCACCCATGATCAGACTGAAGCGATGACGATGGGCGATCGGATTGCGGTGATGAATGCGGGACAGATTCAGCAAATTGCGTCACCTTTGGAGTTATATCACCGTCCCGCCAATCGGTTTGTGGCGGAGTTTATTGGTTCACCCCCGATGAACTTCTTACCCGTCCAGTTCAGAGCGCCCTTGCTGCTGACCCATGACCAGTTTCGCTTCACCTTGCCGGAAGTCTGGGAACCAGTGTTGCAAAAGTACGATGGTCAAATGTTGACCTTAGGCATTCGTCCTGAACATTTGAGTGTGGGTGCGCCTGCGCCAAAAAATTTACCTGTGCAGGTGGAATTAGTCGAGGCATTAGGCAGCGAAACCTATTTAGCGGCGCGGCTAAATGGTATGCCTGAAGTTAATCAAACTCCCTTACAGGTGCGAGTAGAATCCGATCGCGCTGTGCAGATGGGCGATCAATTATGGTTAGCGATCGCTCCCGAAAAACTGCATTTATTTGACCCTGAGACGGGACAGGCGATCGCCCTACCATAATGTAATGGCGTTAACTGATTACCCTCGTAGCAGTGGCACTAAGGTTGGTTGCATCTGGAGGGTAAAGAGTTGAATTGTTCTCAGCGTCGGACAGCACATGGGATCTTTAGCAGCATGAGTCAGCATCTCCACTTTGGCGCGATTTTGATCGATCGCGATGGACTGCACTCGCACCCGATCTCCCAAGGATAAAGGTGATCCAGGCTGAAGCCGATTTCCTTGTTGGAGAACAGGTACTAGATACATAAACACCCCAGACCCACCCGTATTGACTGCCAGTAGGACGACAGCGTCCGGTTGTCGATCGCCGGTTAAATCTCCAACGGCAATCAGATCTGGTTGATTGATCAGTGTAACCGTTGTCTGTTGCGCAGAATTTTCATACTTGCCATCGGTCAGTTTCACGGTACCGACATCAGGAATTTGATAGGTCGTATTCTGGAGCGTTCTCAAGCGATCGCACCAAACTCGCTTCTCCGGACTCCAAACTTCCTTAGTCAAGCAGTTGTACCAATTCTGACTTTCGACGGGTCCCACAGGATCGATCGCGGGTTGTTGCGGATTGCCATATTTTTTGCACCAGGCTTGCTTTGCCGGACTCCAGACTTCCCGCGTCCGACAATTATAGGGAGGTTGTGCCTGAGCGATCGGTGATGGATAGGATTGAGCCGCCGCATATCCTCCTAAACCCATCATTACCAATCCTGCCAATAATGCCATCCCAGCCAATCTCGACTTCATGACTAAAATCTCCTCAAACCAACTATGTCATGATGAATGGTTGCACCACTTAAAAGTTGCCAACCCTTCTATTTTTATTTCTTGATAATTTATCACTTCATGATCTGGTTAGCGAATGGGACGGATGTTGCCAAACTATGAGTACGCCAAAAAATCCGATGTGGCTATCTCAGACCGAATTCCGATGGGTAGCAGGCATATTAGCAGCCGGATTGTTGCTGAGAGGGGCGATCGCGGTGTGGTTACCCCCTGGATTTGATGAAGCGTATTACTATCAATACACTCGTTATTTAGACTGGAGCTATTTTGACCATCCGGTATTGGTAGCTCTCACAACTGGATTCGGTTGTTGGTTAACTGGCAATGTTTCCGCCTTCACCATTCGCTTAGGAAGCTTGCTGCTGTATACCGGATCGTTGTTGTTACTGTATCTCACCAGTCGGCGACTATTTTCTGTCACCGCCGCACGTTTAACCTTAGCGATCGCCAGTATCATCCCTATCTTCATGGTCGGCTTTGGTGTTCTCACTTTGCCCGATAGTCCGTTAATGTTTTTCTGGACAGCGGCTTTATATGTAGCTGTATTGGAATTCTTCGGTCAGCCGGAATCCTACCAACCCAGTTACCGACTGGCGATCGTCGGGCTGTTCGTCGGGCTAGCGTGTTTAGGCAAATATCATGGGGTTGTCTTAGGAGCGAGCTTCGTCGGGTTTTGTCTCACCAGTTCCCGGTATCGATCGGCGCTGGTGTCGCCCTGGATGCTGGTAGGGTTGGGGCTGTTTCTGCTGGCGATCGCTCCGATTGTAATTTGGAATGTTCAACATGATTGGATCTCCCTACGGTTTCAGTCCAGTCGAGCCGTTCCCGATCGCGGCTACAGTGTATTGGATTTAGCCGTGACATTTCTGGTTGGTATTGCTTATCTGTTTCCCACCTTTGGTGTGCCGTTGTGGTGGGTCAGTGGCAGGACGATCGCCCAACAACCTAAGAGCGTCCACAACACTGAGTTATTAGCAGAGAAACAACGCTTGATTCTCTGGATTTCTTTACCATTGATGGTCGGTTTTACGGTCATGGGAGGCTACCGTCCCATCCTACCCACCTGGGCAATGCCGGGATTTTGGGGCGCGACGTTATTGTTGGGACAGTATTCAGCTAATTGGCAAGCCCGATCGCGACGCTCGGTGCAACGTTGGGTATGGGGATCAGGCATTGTGATTGTTACTTTAATCACGATCGCTCTATTACATCTCAATCTCGGTACCCTCCAGCAAGGGAGCCGCTACGCCTGGTTTGGCGGCATGATTTCGGCGGATGCAGATGGGTCTGCCCAATTACTCGATATTCAACAACTTCGCCACGAATTAGCAATGTCTGAACCCTTTCGGGCGGCTTTAGAGCAAAGTACGTTTCTATTTACCGACGAAATTTTTCTGGCGGGACAGGTCGGCATGGCAGTTGCCCCTTTAACCGATAAACCGATTACCAGCTTTGATCAAGACCAGCGTGGTTATGTGATCTGGACAAATTCCGCCGATTGGGTGGGTGCGAATGGACTCTATTTCTCATCCCAACGTCGCTATCCCAGCCGTTTCGATCGCTACCCGAGCTACTTTCAATCGATTCAACCGATCGCTGAAATTCCGATTCAACGCGGGGGGGCGATCGTGGATGTGATGCAAGTCTACTTCTGCCAAACCTTGCTGAAGCCCTACCAGGCAAGCGACCTTTAAACGGCAACAGGGCATCTGGTTAAGGATGCCCCACATATTCATCAAGCCAACGGGTAAAAGATGCCGTCCATCGACATCCTGCAATTAGTTACGATCTCGGCTAAGCAGGATGTACTGGGCAAGCTGCAACACAGCATACAACGCAGTGGCAACGTAGGTGAGCGCCGCCGCATTCAACACTTGGCGAGCCGCTCGGTTTTCTTCCCCTTGCAAAATTCCGAGTTGATCAATCAACTGGAGGGCACGACTAGACGCATCAAATTCCACCGGTAGCGTCACTAGATGGAAGATGATCACGGCAGCAAACATCGCAATTCCGATCGGGATCAATACATTCACTGCCCCAAAAATCAGCCCTGCCATGACCAATAGTGGTCCCAGATTGGAGCCCAAATTTGCCGCAGGTACCAATGCTGCCCGCAAGTTCATGGGCTTATAGCCTTCAACATCTTGCAAAACGTGACCACATTCATGGGCGGCAACGGCGGCGGCGGCTAACGAATTGGAATTATAAATGCCTTCAGATAGGCGCACAGCCTTAGCACTGGGATCATAGTGATCCGTAAGTTCTCCGGCAACGGGTTCCACTGCCACATCATGGACACCCATCCGCTTTAATATGGTTGCTGCGACTTGGGCACCGGTCATTCCCATGGTGGAAGGAATCTCAGAGTACTTCCGATAAGTTCCCTGAACCCGGTTTTGTGCCCAGAACATGAGTAACATACCTGGAATTAATAGCAGGTATGACCAGTGGTAGTAAAACATGGTGTCTACTCCTTATCCAACAGCGTTTTAGACTGTGTTGGTTTCATGGGATCATGCTAACACTTCCATGAGAGAGTTCTAGGGGTGGACTTCCTCACTCGCGGTGACGGTGGTCGCTAGATGACGATCGTTGTAAACTTATGTTAAGTTTCGCTCAACATTCTGGTCTATGCTTTCCCGTCGCTCCTGGTTAAATATCCTCTTGGCTCTAGTCTTCACAGTGTTAGGTAGCTTTAGCTTTACCCCGGCGGCTCACGCATTAGGGGGTAAACTCCCGCCTCTGAATCAACCCGCTCCAGCCTTCACTCTACCTACCAATACAGGCGATGGCACTGTTTCCCTCTCGGACTACCAGGGCAAGTGGGTTGTGGTTTATTTCTATCCCAAAGACTTTACTCCTGGCTGCACCTTGGAAGCCAAGCGCTTTCAGCAAGACTTGACGAAATATGGCGATCGCAACACTCAGGTGATTGGTATTAGCGCCGATTCTGTCGATTCCCACGCTGAATTCTGCGACTCAGAAGGACTGAAATTTCCGTTACTCGCTGATACCGATGGTTCTGTTAGTAAGGCATACGGTTCTTGGATCGGTTTCGTCTCCATGCGTCATAGCTTCATCATCGATCCAGAAGGAACACTCCGCGCCATTTTCACCGATGTCCGTCCCGCTATTCACAGTACCGAAGTGCTGGCGAAGCTAGACGAGTTACAAGCCTAGCCGCAAGGCACAGGTAACAAGCAACGATGGTTCCTGAGCCGTCTTCCTCAGATCCCTGACCTCCCTCATCCTCAAATCTGCCCGATCGCCCCTTCTGCTTCTACAATGGATGGCAATGTGATCCATTGTGAACAAAAGCCTATGGAACTGGAACCGGAAGCTGAGCGACGATCGTCCCCTCAACGTCCAGAGTGGGCAGAGCCAGAGAAGCCCAACCCATTGGTTGTGTTACGGAATACGGAACGATCGTGGCGGTTAAAAACCCTGGAAACTCTAACTCCCTTATTACCTGAACCGATCGCGGATCAGTTGGGCGATGTGTCTCTGGTGGCAGAAGAGTCGTTGAATGAATTGGCAGAGATTGATCTAGAGCAGATCAGCGATCTGGAGTTACAGCCGCTCCGGATTCAGATTGGTTTAGTCTTCATTGGCTTTGGCGCATTAGCCATGATGTTTTTAATGCTCTATCTTTATACCCTGCATCCCCAGTTGAGTGCGATCGAGCAAGTCCAGCATTACTGGTATCAATATGTCTGGTTTGTTTGCCTGGGGGTCGCCGGTTTATTTATGGTCGGGCGAGAAGCCATGCGCCCACCGGATAGTGAAGAATAGGAGTATGGCTAGTGTTCTGTTGATTCACTGCTTTGACGTTTTGACGATCGTCCTATGACCGCTCTGTCTGCTGAATGGCAACATCATTTTGTCGAAACAAATCAGATTCGCCTGCATTGCGTGATGCAGGGAGAAGGGGATCTGGTCATCTTACTCCACGGCTTCCCAGAATTCTGGTATTCCTGGCGATTTCAAATTCCTGCCCTGGCTCGTCACTTTAAGGTGGTCGTCCCGGATTTACGGGGCTATAACGATTCTGATAAACCCCAGAGTGGGTATGACCTGGATACCCTCAGTGCCGATATCCAGGGATTAATTGAGAGTCTGGGGTATGCCCGTGCCCATGTGGTGGGACATGATTGGGGGGGAATCATTGCGTGGCATCTCGCTCAAAAGTTTCCGCAGCACATTAATCGACTGGCGATCCTGAATGCCGCTCCGATGCAGCGATTAGTTCACGAGATGGCCAGTAACCTGGATCAACTACGCCGCAGTTGGTATGTGTTAGCCTTCCAGTTTCCAGGGCTACCAGAGTGGCTGATCCAGCACAACTTGAAGGAATTCGTCAAGAATATTCTGCAAGGTCAGGCGGTGCGGAAGGGGGCATTCTCGAAGGAAGATACTCTGGTATATCAATCGGCTCTAGAAAAACCGGGGGCACTATCTGCTGCGATTAATTACTACCGGCAACTCTGGCAACCCTGGCACTGGTTGCGGGATTGGGGACGACCTTTAAACCCGTTAACCGTTCCAACCTTAGTGTTGTGGGGAGAAGAGGATGCGTTCCTCAGTTCGCATTTGCTAGAGGGCATGGATCAACTGATTCAAGCGCCGTTCCAACTGAAGCGGATTCCCCATTGTGGTCATTGGGTGCAGCAAGAAGCCCCGCAAACCGTTAACCGCGAATTACTAGAGTTTTTCCGGCAGTCCCAGTGATGGCTCAAAATCGGTCGCTACAAGCTTGATTCAAGAAGCAGTTCCACATTGAACACCCTGGTAAAGGCGATCGCGACTTGTTGCCGCACTTCTTCCAGTTGAATATCGGGAATGAATTGTTGCAGGCTACCCACAGGTTTGTCGGGAATGCCACAGGGCACAATGCGATCGAACCCACTCAAATCTGGGCAAACGTTGAGGGCAAATCCGTGCATGGTAATCCAGCGGCTGACCTTGATACCGATCGCCGCTACTTTACGACCTTCCACCCATACGCCCGTTAACCCCGGAATCCGAGTGCCCTCCAGACCATACACCGCTAATACCTGAATTAACACCTCTTCCAGTTGGCGCAGATACCAGTGCAAATCCTTCTGGTAATAATTCAAATTCAAAATTGGATAGCCAACTAGCTGTCCCGGACAGTGGTAGGTGACTTCGCCGCCCCGTTCGACTCGACAAATTTCCCACTCGGTTTGGGCTGGATCAAATTTCAAAAACTCTGTACTGGCTCCCTGTCCTAGCGTGTAGACCGGAAAGTGTTCTAACAAGATCAGCACATCATCAGCCGTTGGATCCAATCGCCGTTCCGCCACAAACTGCTGTTGCCATGCCCAAGCCTCAGCATAGGGAGTGATGCCCTGGATATACAGCCGACACGAGCGCGAAGGATCTGTAGGAAAGTTCGCACTCTCATAATCTTGAATATTTAGGACTGATTTCTGCCCCAATTTTTTAAAGTCGTTCAAATTCATTCAAAAATCAAGAGGAGGACAACGGAAATCTGCATCAAATTACGGCGAATCAAATCAAGAATTATCAACTCATGCAAAACATTCTAAAGGGAACTGTTTAGCAGTATACAAAGTGCTAGGGTGATGTTAAGACCCTATTCAGTCAGGGTTAAGACCCATTTTCTAGGGGAGGAAGCTTTATGAAGCTTGTTATCCAGGGCAAAAATATCGAGATTACAGATGCAATTCGTGAGTATGTCAATCAGAAAATCGAGAAAGCGGTTAATCACTTTCAAAACTTAATTAATGAAGTTGATGTACATCTGTCTGTAGCCCGTAATCCCCGGATCAACTCTAAGCAGACGGCTGAAGTAACTATCTACGTCAATGGCGCTGTGGTGCGTGCCGAAGAGGGTAGCGAAAACCTTTATGCCAGCATTGACTTGGTTGCTGACAAGATTTCCCGTCAACTCCGCAAGTACAAAGAAAAGCGTCATGAGCGAAATCACGGGGCAGTCAAGACAACCAATGCCTTAAATGATCAGCCGGTTGTTACTGATCTGATTCAGGATCGTGCCCCAGAGTTACCCGAAAGAGTCGTCCGTACTAAGTATTTTGCAATGCCACCGATGACCGTTCAAGAGGCACTGGAAAACTTAGAACTTGTTGATCATGACTTTTATGTGTTTCGGAATACCGAAACCGGTGAAATTAATGTCGTTTATGAACGGAATCATGGAGGGTATGGAGTGATTCAACCCCGCAATGGGAATGGTCATACGCATGGCAAAAATGGCAAGGTTTCCCAGGCTGCGGATGTAGTTTCTGAAACAGTATAGGAGGTCAGCAACAAACCTCCAGGGAATTGTAAAAATATTCTGTAGAAAATCGATTTACAATTCCCAACTGACCTTCGCTAAATTGAGCAGAGCGAGGTAAGAAACATTAAGGTTAGAGTTAGTTTGTGCGGGTAGTTCATCAAGGGCATGGGTAGCAATTACCCATGCCCTTTGTATTGTGATCAGTGGCAACTACACTGAAATGGGTTATATTTACACTTCTTAATTTCTCGCCCCGTAGAAGAAATAAACCCTGATTCACCGCAGTTTCAGTGATCGCGGGTTTATTTTGCCAAAATCTAAAAACTAGGTTAATGCACAATCTGCATGGCGATCATGCAAAAACTACATAGAACGAAATATTTTGTAACTAGATATACGAATTTCGCTAGTTCATGCGACTACCTTATCCCTAACGACGTACCAAGTACAGCGCCAGAGTGAAATTGCAAAACTTCTTAACAGCGCGATCGGTACATCAACACGTACTGCCCCATCAGCAGCCTGAAGCAAGGGAAGTAAGGAATTATGACCAGCACAGTTCCAGTAGCGGCGAGTCTAAATAAGTTTGAAAAAATCAAGGCGGAAAAAGATGGTTTAGCCGTAAAAGCGGAACTGGAACAATTCGCCAAAATTGGCTGGGAGGCGATGAATGAAACCGATCGGGACTACCGCCTCAAATGGATGGGTGTGTTCTTCCGTCCGGTGACTCCTGGCAAGTTTATGCTGCGGATGCGGATTCCTAATGGCATTATTACCAGTGGGCAACTGCGGGTCTTAGCGGAAGTCGTGCAACGCTACGGTGAAGAGGGGAGTGCCGACATTACCACCCGCCAAAATATCCAATTGCGTGGCATTCGGCTTGAGGATATTCCCGACATTTTTCATCGGTTTGACCAGGCAGGCTTAACCAGCATTCAGTCCGGCATGGACAATGTGCGTAACATTACTGGCTCCCCGGTAGCTGGGATTGATGCCGATGAATTGATTGATACACGGGGATTATGTCGCAAAGTCCAGGACATGATCACCAACAATGGTGAAGGGAATCCCTCGTTTACCAACCTGCCGCGTAAGTTCAATATTGCGATCGCGGGGTGTCGGGATAATTCCGTTCACGCTGAAATTAACGATATTGCCTTTGTGCCGGCCTACAAAAATCGGCAACTTGGTTTCAATGTTCTTGTGGGTGGTTTTTTCTCTGCTAAACGCTGTGCGGCGGCTGTCCCCATGAATGTTTGGGTTGACCCCCGGGATGTGGTGGCGTTGTGTGAAGCTATTCTACTGGTCTATCGCAATCATGGTTTGAGAGCGAATCGCCAGAAAGCTCGGTTAATGTGGCTGATTGATGAATGGGGCATGGACAAGTTCCGGTCAGCCGTGGAACAACAACTGGGTTATTCCCTGCAAGCCGCTGCGCCGAAAGACGAGATTCTGTGGGATAAGCGGGATCACATCGGCATTCATGCCCAAAAGCAACCTGGGTTGAACTATGTGGGTCTACATGTTCCCGTGGGGCGGCTCTATGCCACAGATATGTTTGACCTGGCTCGGATGGCAGAAGTCTACGGCAGTGGTGAATTGCGGCTGACGGTGGAACAGAATGTGATCATTCCGAATGTGCCCGATTCTCGGATTGCGCCATTACTGAAGGAACCCTTACTAGAGCGGTTTGCGATCGAACCTACTCCCTTAGTCCGGAGCCTGGTATCCTGCACCGGGGCGCAGTTCTGTAACTTTGCGTTGATTGAAACCAAGAATCGTGCCTTAGCCCTGATTCAAGAATTAGATGCGGAACTTCAGGTACCTCAGCCGGTGCGGATGCATTGGACAGGATGTCCGAACTCCTGTGGGCAACCTCAAGTCGCTGATATTGGCTTAATGGGCACCAAGACCCGCAAAAATGGCAAAGCCGTGGATGGCGTAGACATCTTTATGGGCGGTAAGGTGGGCAAACATGCTGAACTGGGTGAGTGCGTCAGGAAAGGGGTGCCTTGCGAGGATCTGAAACCTGTGCTGGCAGAACTGCTGATCCAACAGTTCGGGGCGAAACCGAAACCGGGTAGCCCGATCGCGACAATGCCTGCCCCTGTTCCTACTCCCACAGCCCCAGAACCAACGGTACCCGCGATTCCTGCCACGATCTCACTGACGCAGACCGGGAAGGACATTGCTTGTACAGAACAGGACTTGATTCTCGATGTCGCAGAACGGGCGGGAGTAGAGTTACCCAGTAGTTGTCGGGCTGGGAACTGTGGCACGTGCAAGCAACGACTTCTGACTGGAGAAGTGCGCTATGACGGGGAACCACAAGCCTTAACTGAGAGCGATCGAGCCAATGGTGTCATCCTCACATGCATTGCCCATGCGATCGGATATGTCCGGCTAGATGCCTGAGCAATGCTTAACTTGGTGCTAATTAGTTTTCTTGTTTGCTGAATAATTGTTGAAATCATCAATCGCGGGGAAGGTAACCATGACGAATCTGTCACGACGGAAGTTTATTGCCACAGCAGGTGTTGCCGCAGCAGGTAGTTTGCTGGCTCATGGTTGTAGCTCCGGTAATTCAACGAGTTCCACAGCGGATTCCAGTGCCAAATCTCCTAGTGCCGCTCCGGCTGTGAATGTTAGTGCCGCTGATACCCCCGAGGTGACGACTGCCAAACTGGGATTTATCGCCCTGACCGATTCTTCGCCATTAATCATTGCCAAGGAAAAGGGCTTTTTTGCCAAATACGGCATGAAAGATGTTGAGGTGATCAAGCAGGCTTCCTGGGCAGTCACCCGCGACAATATTGAACTCGGTTCGGCGGGTGGCGGCATTGATGGTGCCCACATTCTCACCCCCATGCCCTATCTGCTGACGGCAGGTACGATTACCAAGAGCAAAGCCAAATTGCCCATGTATATCCTGGCGCGGCTGAATGTGGATGGGCAGTGTATCTCCGTTGCCAATACCTATAAAGACCTGAATGTGGGAACCGATAGTACGCCCCTGAAGGAAGCCTTTGCTAAGGCAAAAGCCGGTGGTAAAGAGATTAAATGTGCTGTCACCTTCCCCGGAGGGACGCATGATCTGTGGATGCGTTATTGGTTAGCGGCTGGGGGGATTGACCCAAATACCGATGTCTCGACGATCGTTGTCCCACCGCCCCAGATGGTTGCCAATATGAAGGTTGGCAACATGGAAGCGTTCTGTGTGGGTGAACCCTGGAATGCTCAACTCGTGGCACAGGGACAAGGATTGACTGCCTTAACTACCGGGGAACTGTGGAACAACCATCCCGAAAAAGCCCTGTCGCTGCGGGCGGATTGGGTAGACAAGAACCCGAAAGCGGCAAAGGCGCTGCTGATGGCTGTTCAGGAAGCCCAAATGTGGTGTGCTCAGGAAGAGAATAAGGAGGAGATGTGTCAAATCGTCTCCGGTCGCGAGTGGTTTAAGGTGGCTAAGAACGACATCTTGGGTCGATCGATGGGCAAGTTTGACTACGGCAATGGCAAGGTCGTAGAAAATAGCCCGCACATGATGAAGTTCTGGATGGAAGATGCCGCGACGAATGCTTCCTATCCCTACAAGAGTCATGACCTCTGGTTCTTAACGGAGGATATTCGCTGGGGGTATCTGCCCGCCGATACCGATACCAAACAACTGGTGGAAGCCGTTAACCGGGAAGATCTGTGGCAAGCAGCCGCCAAGGCGATCGGGCAAGAAGCGGCAATTCCCAAGAGTACCTCTCGCGGGGTAGAAACCTTCTTCGATGGTACGAAGTTTGATCCTGAAAATCCCGAAGCGTATCTAAAGGCACTCAAGATCAAGAAGGTTTCAGCGTAAGTTAGCAGAAACTGCAATGAGGCAGGTTGCCGATCTTCAACCATGCAGCTTGCCTCGTTGTCAGGGTTAACTCTAGGTTTCGTCTTTCCCAACGATCGCGTTTTCCCTTTTCCCAACACCCTAAGGAACTCACACTATGGCAGTCAATGTTAGTCGTCCTGGTACCGCATTATTGGGTTCCGGGTTGCCCGCTAAAGCCAAAAAGCTGCTGTTGAAAGCGGTACCGACCATCATCGCCGTTAGCCTGTTGTTGCTGATCTGGCAATTGCTATGTTCTAATCCCACCGCCGCACTGCCTAGCCCCACCCAACTCTGGGAAGAAACAAGTGATCTGATTCTTAGACCGTTCTATCAAGGTGAGGGGGTGGATCAGGGCTTATTCTGGCAGCTATTTGCTAGTTTGAAACGGGTCGCGATCGGGTACACATTAGCCGCGATCGCAGGGATTGCTTTAGGGATTTTGATTGGAGTCAGTGTCATCATGTTCCAGGCACTTGACCCAATCTTTCAGGTATTACGGACTATTCCACCCCTTGCCTGGTTGCCGCTCTCCCTCGCTGCCCTCAAAGAAGCCGAACCCGCTGCCATTTTTGTGATTTTTATTACGGCAATTTGGCCAATCATTATCAACACGGGTGTAGGAGTGCAAAACATTCCCCAGGATTACAACAATGTGGCGAAAGTGCTGCAATTGTCGAAGCTGGATTATTTCTTCAAAGTTCTCCTCCCGGCAACCGTTCCTTATATTTTCACGGGTCTAAAGATTTCGATCGGGTTGTCCTGGTTAGCGATCGTTGCGGCAGAAATGCTGACGGGGGGTGTGGGGATTGGCTTCTTTATCTGGGATGCCTATAACAGCGGCAACTTAAGCGAAGTGATTTTAGCGGTAATCTACGTCGGACTGGTGGGTCTGTTACTGGATAAGTTGATCAGTTTCATTGCTTCTCTGGTTGTGGCTGAAGCCAACTAAGCGGCTACCACGCTGTCCGAACAACGCCTGACTTACGCCTACACTCACTGCAACTTACCCAATTCCTATGTCAGTTTTTGTTGAAGTTGACCACGTTGATCAGGTATTTGATCTGCCCAATGGCGGCAAATACATTGCGCTGAAGAACATTACGCTAGACATCCGTAAAGGGGAGTTCATCTCCTTAATTGGACACTCGGGTTGTGGCAAGTCCACTCTGCTCAACATCATCGCCGGACTGACTCAACCTGCTTCGGGTGGGGTGGTATTGGCAGGGAAGCAGGTGACGAAGCCGGGTCCCGATCGCATGGTGGTGTTCCAAAACTATTCCTTACTGCCCTGGCTAACGGTGCGTGAAAATATCGCTCTAGCCGTCAATCGGGTGATGCGAGAACTGTCTCCGGCTGAGCGCAAGGTCATTATTGAAGAGCACATTGATCTCGTCAAATTGCGTCATGCGGCAGACAAGAAACCGGGGCAACTCTCGGGTGGGATGAAACAACGGGTGGCGATCGCGCGTGCCCTGTCCATTCGTCCGAAATTGCTCCTGCTGGATGAACCCTTCGGGGCGTTGGATGCCTTAACTCGCAGTAGTTTGCAAGATCAATTGATGCAGATTGCGCAGGAACATGAACTGACCTGTGTCATGGTGACGCACGATGTTGATGAAGCGCTGCTACTGTCCGATCGCGTTGTCATGCTAACCAATGGGCCCGAGTCCTATGTGGGGCAGGTGTTGGAAGTGCCTTTTCCGCGCCCCCGGGAGCGTTTGGAAGTGGTCAACCATCCCAGTTACTACGGGATGCGGAATGAAGTGGTTTATTTCCTGAACCAACAAAAACAAGCGAAAAAGCGCAAAGTATTGCAGGCGGCACCTGTGGCTCGCAATGGTTTGGAAAAGGTCAACCTGGAACTGGGCTTTATTCCTCTAACGGATTGTGCTCCCCTGGTGATTGCCAAAGAAAAAGGCTTCTTTCAGGAATATGGTTTAGAGGATGTCACCCTGTCTCGCGAACCAAGCTGGAAAGCGATCGCAGAAGGGATTACCACCGGACGGTTAGATGCTGCCCAGATGGTGGCTGGAATGCCGTTGGCGCTAACGTTGGGCATGGGGGGTAAAGCTCCACTCCCTGTAGCTACCGCGTTAGTTATGAGTCGTAATGGCAATGCAATTACCTTTAGCCAGCGCTTGTTGCATGAAGGCGTTCGCACCCTGGCTGACTTCAAGGATTATCTGGTACGGAGTTCGGATAAAGTGCCGACCCTGGCAACGGTGCATCCTGCCTCCATGCATAACTTGATGTTGCGCTACTGGTTAGCCTCCGGTGGCATCGACCCCGATCGAGATGTCAACATTGTGATCATTCCGCCAACTCAGATGGTCAGTACCCTGAAGGCAGGCACGATCGATGGCTATTGTGCCGGTGAACCCTGGAACTCGCGGGCGGTTCAGGAAGAGTTAGGCTATGTGATCGCCACCGATCTGGATATCTGGTCAGGTCACATCGAGAAGGTGCTAGGCGTTCGCGAGGAATGGGCAGCACAATATCCCAAAACCCACCTGGCACTGGTGAAAGCTCTGTTAAAAGCCTGCGAATACTGCGACGATTTTCGTAACCGGGAAGAACTGGTGGAGATGTTGGCTCGACCCGAGTATGTCGGTGCCGATCCAGCCCATCTGCGCCCTGGTCTGGTGACTCCCTACGATCGCGGTATGGGGGACGAACCCGAAAGTCTGCTGCGCTACAACCAGTTTTATGTCGATCGCACGAACTGTCCCTATCGGGCAGAGGGGCTGTGGATTATGACCCAGTTAGCCCGCTGGGGAATTACCGCCTTTCCGCGTAACTGGTTGGGTATTCTCGATCGGACGCGGCGGTTAGATGTGTTTGGCGCAGCGGCTCGCGACCTCGGCTTGTTGGATATTGAACCGAATCGATCGCCCGTTACCCTCTCGGATGGTTCCGTTTTTAATCCCGATGACCCGATCGGGTATCTGAATAGCCTACCGATTAAGCGCGACATTCGGGTTGAAGAGATCACGATCGATACGCCAGAACCTTCAACCGTCTAAGTCTGGAGTCAGGCAAGATGAACGATACATGATGCTTTCACGGTTCATTGCCTTAACGTCAGGTTTGTCCCCATTACACATGGCTGCGATTTGATGACGGATCACCCACCCTCAAGCACTCCTATTTCTTTCCCTATGCAGACTCTCAATTCCACAACCCTGGAAACAACAACCCTCAGGCAGCAGGAACCGTTCCTGGTCATTGATCATGTCTCCAAGGTCTATCCCACGACGGGTGGCGGCACGTATACCGTCCTGGATGGAGTCAACCTGACCGTCAGTGAAGGTGAATTTATTTGCCTGATTGGTCACTCTGGCTGTGGTAAATCGACGCTGTTAGATATGGTGTCTGGATTTCGTTCTCCCACCAGTGGCGAAGTGCGGCTCCAATCCAATCGGATTACCAAACCCGGCCCCGATCGCATGGTGGTGTTCCAAAATTACTCACTCCTGCCCTGGATGACAGCGTTTGAGAATGTTTATTTGGGCATTCATTCCGTTTGGCCAGACAAGCCCAAAGCCGAAAAAGAAGCGATCGCCCGCGAACACCTGGCAATGGTGGGCTTAACTGAAGCGGCGGACAAAAAGCCCAAAGCCTTATCCGGCGGGATGAAGCAGCGGGTGAGTATTGCCCGAGCGTTGGCACTACGACCGCAAGTGTTAGTGCTGGATGAACCCTTCGGCGCATTAGATCCGATCACCCGCGAAGAACTGCAAGAAGAACTGCTCAAAATCTGGATGGAACATCAGGTCACGGTGTTGATGATTACTCACGACATTGATGAGGCCCTGTTCCTGTCCGATCGGGTGGTGATGATGACCAATGGCCCGGCGGCAAAGGTGGGTGAAATTCTGGAGATTCCTTTCCCCCGCCCCCGCAATCGTTCCCGGTTAATGGAAGATCCCAAATACTACGAACTGCGGAACGAAGCCCTTGACTTCCTCTACCATCGATTTGCCCACGATGATGTGGAGTAAGCGATCGGGGCTCGCACGATCTGCATCGATCGTCGCTATCTGTACCTATAGTCCGTTGTCCAAGTCGGATGATTCACTCCAGGGGTAGTCGGTATGACTCAAATGTCTGTTGCCCGATCGACGAATGATGCTTACCCACAACTGTGTTATTACGCCAACACCACCGGCCAACTGCAAGTTGCTCGGATCATCAATGGGGTGAGCTGTCAGAGTGAGTCAGTCGTATTTCCTGGGCAGCGTTGGCTATTTGAAGCCCTACCGGATGCCTGGTTAGAAGTTTATGTCGGGGCGACCGATCAAGTCCGCCTCCTGGAGCGGATTTCCTGCTTGCGGTTGCAGGTGCTTGAACCTCAATTCCGTCGCCGTGATATTGCTGATGTAAGTGTGGTGGAGTAACTATGACGACTAATCCAACCAAAACCGTTTGCCCCTTTTGTGGCGTGGGTTGTGGCTTGGAAGTTCTGCCCGTAGCGTCATCCCGTTCCGCCGATCGGGATCAACCTGGGGCTCCGGTGTGGCAAGTGCGGGGCGATCGCAGTCATCCCTCCAGTCAGGGGATGGTGTGTGTGAAGGGGGCAACCGTCAGTGAAGCGATCGGGAAAGATCGGCTGCTCTCCCCCATGTTTCGTTCGTCCCTGGATCAACCCTTTCAGCAGATTAGTTGGGATGAGGCGATCGATCGGATTGTGGAGCGAATTCAAACGGTACTCAGAACTCAAGGTGCTGATGCCCTCTGTATGTATGGTTCTGGCCAGTTTGTGACGGAGGACTATTACGTTGCCCAAAAGCTGATGAAGGGCTGCTTGGGCACGAATAATTTTGATGCTAACTCGCGGCTCTGTATGTCTTCGGCGGTGGCAGGTTACATCCAGAGCTTTGGCTCCGATGGCCCACCCTGCTGCTATGACGATTTGGAATTAACAGATTGCGCTTTTATCATTGGCAGTAATGCGGCTGAATGCCACCCGATCGCGTTTAATCGATTACGCAAACACCACAAGCGCCATCCCCATGTGAAACTGGTGGTCGTCGATCCACGTAAGACTCAAACGGCTGAAGCGGCTGATTTGCACCTTGCCATTCGTCCCGGTACAGATATTGATCTGTTTAATGGCATTGGTTACTTACTCTGGCAATGGGGTCAGCATCAACCGGACTTTATTCAAACCCACACATCAGACTTTGCGGCTTACGCCGAGATTCTCCAGCACTATCCCCCGGAAGTGACGGCTGCCCGGTGTGGCATTTCAGTCAGCGATCTGGAAACGGCGGCTCGGTATTGGGCAGAGGCACAGCGAGTCTTGTCTCTCTGGTCAATGGGCCTGAATCAATCGCGGGAAGGAACCGCTAAAGTCCGGATGCTGATCAACCTGCATTTGCTCACCGGACAAATTGGGCAACCTGGAGCGGGGCCCTTCTCCCTCACCGGACAACCGAATGCGATGGGTGGTCGCGAGGCGGGAGGATTATCTCACCTGTTACCGGGCTATCGATCGGTACGGGATGCCCACCAGCGGCAGGAGGTCGAACAATTCTGGGGACTACCCGCCGGACGCATTGCCTCGCAACCCGGTCGTACCGTATGGGAGATGATTCTGGGGCTGGAACAGGGCGAAGTTGGCTTAATGTGGATTGCGGCAACAAACCCGATCGTCAGCCTGCCAGATTTAGAACGGACAAAAGCGGCCTTACGGCGATCGCCGTTCACGATTTATCAGGAAGCTTACTACCCCACAGAAACCACAGCTTACGCCCATCTCCTGTTACCAGCGACCCAATGGAGCGAAAAAACGGGTACGATGACGAACTCGGAACGGCGGGTATCCTTGTGTCCGGCATTCCAGCCTCCTCTCGGTGAAGCCCGAGATGACTGGGCGATTTTTGCCGAAGTGGGTCGGCGGTTGGGCTTTGCCGAGCAATTCCAGTTCCAAACGGCGGCGGAAGTTCATGCCGAATTTGTTCAACTCACCCGCGATCGTCCCTGTGATATGTCGGGGATCAGTCATCAACGCTTACAGGAAACAGGACCATTACAGTGGCCTTGTCCGGCAGTTCCTCCAGAGAACCAGCCAACCTCGGCTCGGCTCTATAACGATCTCCAGTTTCATACCCCCGATCGGCGTGCCCGATTTGCCGCCTATCACTCTCGCGGCTTGGGCGAACCTCCGGATGACCGCTATCCGTATGTGTTGACAACGGGTAGGTTGTATGGACACTGGCATACCCAGACTCGCACCGGACGCACTGAGAAAATTCGTCAGATGCATCCTCATCCGTTCATCGAAATTCATCCCCGCGATGCCGCATCTTTAGAGATTCAGGATGGCGCATTAGTGGAGGTGCGATCGCGGCGGGGGATGGCACAATTTCCTGCCAAGATTACCCAGGCGATCGCTCCGGGGACGGTGTTTGTCCCGATGCACTGGGGGGAACTGTGGGCAGATCGGGCAGAAGCGAATGCCTTAACCCATCCCGAATCCTGCCCCGATTCGCATCAACCGGAACTGAAGGCTTGTGCCGTTGCCCTCTTGCCGATCGGCATGGCATCTCGTCCCTGCGAACTCTCGGCTCCTGCCTACTCGGTGTAAGCGGCGTTAGAAGCGGGTGGTTACAGGATCGTTCATAGGGAGATCGAAATTCGGAGGGGTATACCAGCCTAATCGTTGTTTGAGCAGTAGCCAGAAGAACGGTAGGTCGTCTACTAAGTAACGTTTCCACAACCGTTTGGGATCGGAATAAATTCGGAATAGCCATTCAATCCCCATACGGCTCATCCATTTGGGCGATCGGCGAATGGCACCCGCTTCAAAATCGATCGTTGCCCCTACCGCTAAGAAGATTTTGATGGATTTGAACTGATCTTTGTACTGACAAATCCATTTCTCCTGTTTCGGTGCCCCGACACCAACGGCTAAAACGGTGGCTCCAGATTGATTGATCATCTCAATGATTTCCTGACACTCAGCCTCGTTTTTCTCAAATCCGAAGGAGGGAGAATGGGCACCAATGATAATTTCGCGCCCTACCTTGCTGTTAATTTTGATTCTGGCGCGATCGGCAACGCCGGGTGCTCCTCCTAACAAGAAGATTTTGATCGCTTCATTGTTCCGATGAAATCGACAAAAGGTGGGAAAGAGATCTGAACCAGAGATTTTTTCCTTCAAGGGAGTGCCTAAAAACCGCGAGGCATACATGAGGATCTGGCTATCGCAAACCTTGTAATCTGCCTGGAGATAGGTCTGAAAAAACTCAGCATCCCGTTGTAATTTCATCAAATGATCGACATTCGGAGTTAGCACAACGCCAGTTTTGAGTTCTTCCAAAAACTCGATAATCGATAGGTTATCGATCGGAACGTTTAAAATATTGACCGTTTCCCAGCGCTGATTTCCTGAGCTATCCAGTCGCCGACTGTAGGTTGCTCCTAAGAGGATATGTAGGAACGTTTTGATCAGAATTTTGGCATCTAAGCGATGTTTCCAGGCATCAATGTAGGAAAAATCAATTTCCAACACCTGCTCAAAGGTCATGCCATACTTGCGGCGGTTGATTTGCCAAAGTCCGGTCATCCCTGGCTTAACGGTCAGCCGTTGCCAATCGGTTTTCGTGTAAAACTGGACTTCATCTAAGGTGGGTGGACGGGTTCCCACCAGGCTCATGTCTCCTGTCAAGACATTGAGGAATTGGGGCATTTCATCCAGATAGAACCGTCTTAATAGCCGACCTACGCGAGTGACATGGGGTTCGGTTTGACTATCAAAAAATTTGCCACCTTTTTCATAAGCCACTTTCAGCCGATAGCGCTCGGCATCAGGGGTAGTCGTGCGGAAGCGCCGTAGTTTAAACTGCTTCCCGCGCAGTCCGACCCGAGGTTGGGCAATGACAATGGGGCCTGGGGAGTTCAGGTAAATTGCCAGAGCGATGAAGGGAAACAGAATGGCTGTGATGAGTAAGCCAGCGATCGCACCAACAATATCCAACAACCGCTTCAATCCACTTAACGTAGAAGAATGGGGAGTGAGACTAAAAAGCTCAATATCATAAATTTTGGCTTGCCGTTCTAAGGCCTCTTCGAGATCTCGCTTCGTGATCAGCCCAGATTGCCGCAGAATTTCTCCCAGCATTTGCCATCCAACGGACGCGGCTTGCTGACGTTGGGTTTGTAATGCAGCGTCCAATTGGCTCTGAGTAATCAGACCTTCTTTTAACAGGATCGAACCTAAAGAATACTCACTCATTGCCCGTCAACTATGTGGTAGAGAATTAGATTAAGCTAGCCCTTGCTCTTACGCTAGAGTGCCCACCCGCACCCAGTCATCCTCAAACTTATTAGCAGAAAGATCACCCGATCGCAGATTTCTCTAGCTCCAGCGTTAGTCAGGTTGCATCGTTGGTTTAGCCAGATTGTCGATTCGCATGGCTGACCGACTAGGGCGTGTTGTACTCAATTAATTGCGCCCGTCGCCGCAGCAACTTACCTCCATAAAACTGTATGAGTCCCTGGGCTTGGGGAAATTTACCCAGCATGCAGAACAGGGCGTATAGTCCGGCATCCTTGGCACTCAACCCGGTGCGATGGAAGTAGCGATAGATGCGATAGCCCATGAAGGGATACAGCCCTAGGAGCAGTAAACTCCAGCCCTGAGTCAGCCAGAGAGTGCCTAATGTAACAATGGGTAGAGCGATGCCCCAGATCCAAATGCTATTGGTTTCGCGAACCCAATGCCGTTCGGGGGGAGCCCCATGCAGCCAAGCGCCCTCGGCAAAGGCATGGCCCGATCGCAGCGTCCGCTTCCACCATTGCGAAAAGCGAGTGATCCGGGCATCATGGCGAGTCATTTCGGCATCCAGGCGCAGAATTCTGCCCCCCTGCTGGCGCAACCGCACACATAATTCTGGTTCTTCCCCGGCAATCAGAGTGGGATTGTAACCACCGACCTGACGCAAGGCGGCAACCCGCATCAAGGCATCCCCACCGCAGGCTTTCGCTTCTCCGATCGGCGTATTCCATTCAATGTCACATAGGCGGTTATAAATTGAGGCATGGGGATACTGTTCCCGCCGCCGCCCACAGACCACCACTACCTCCGGGTGGGCATTGAGGACGTGTTGTGCCTGTTCCAGCCAGTCGTCCACAATCTCACAATCACCATCCACAAACTGAACGTATTCTACGTCTGGATAGTGGTCTAGCAGATATTGAAAGCCAGTATTGCGGGCGCGGGCAGCGGTAAATGGAATGGACAAATCCAGTTCGACCACCACCACTCCCAGCGATCGTGCCATGCTGACACTGCCATCGGTAGATCCCGAATCGACATAGACGATCGGGTCAGCTTGCCCGATCACGGACTTTAAGCACTGACGTAGCCGTTCACCTTCATTGCGCCCAATGGCAACCAGTCCAACTCGACTCAATGGTATTCTCCCCCGCTTCCAGATGCTGATTTGCAGATCAGCCCTAGAGTGCCCAAGACCCTAACGGCTGTATCACTGAATGGCATCACTATCATCACTGGATCACAGTCATGCCGACGTTTCAAGTAGAACACAGGTTTACGGGAAGCTGGCAGCCAGGAAAGTAAACTTAGCAGTGATCCACTGATTCATAAAGTTATGCTTAATAATTGAGCGATCGCGAAAAAGTCCGTTTAGACCGAGCAAGCCTTGATGTTGCGACGGCTTAATCCTGTCAGGACACTCTTGGCTCGCATTTGGGGAGTGCCATGCCAGTTGGGTGACCAGACCTCGTAGCCCCCGATCGCGTAGGCAAACCGCACAATTTCTTGAATATCCTGATTATCGAAGGTCAAATTGGGAATCACCGCCATATACACACCACTCAGGCAATCCGCTTGTAGTTCACCCAAAACGGTAGAGCCAGGATGGAAGCCAAACGCCACCTGCATACCGTGGGCATATTCATGGGCAACGAGGTAAGCCAGGGCGGCATCACCATAGCGGTAATAGGCGAGATTTTGGATGCCTTGCCCAATGTAAATCGTATGATTGCGGGGACAATATCCGGCATTGTTGGCATCGATCGCGCCACAAGGGGAAACAAATCCGCGCGGAATGTTGTAATACACCTTGGGTTTAGCCACATTGCCATGAATCTGGTTAATTCCAGCCACCACGCCACGAATCACCGCTTGGCGAGATAAATTGGCATACGCTATGTCGGCAGCACCCACAATGACAGCGACTAACAACCCAATGATGAGTAGCCGATAAAACCGCTTCATTGCCCCTCCTGCCATCAGGGAAATCTCAAGTATTTCGATCTAAGCCCTAAATTACTCAAGCGGCAAGTGATTTCGCCTCATCAGTTCTTTATTTTTCCACCTTAGAGTTTGAACATGCTCCACCCTGTTCTTATTTATGTCGCTATTGATGTCGCTGTCCGGAGGGGTCATGTCGGTGAAACGTATTTTGGTGGTTGATGACGAAGCTAACGTCCGCGAGGTGGTGCAAGCTTGTCTCAGGGACTTGGGAGGTTGGGAGGTCTTGGAAGCGGCTTCCGGGCGAGAGGGACTTACAATTGCGGCGATCGAACAGCTTGATGCGATCGTGCTGGATTTGATGATGCCCGAAATGGATGGATTAGCCTTTCTGCGGGCATTGCACAGCAACCCTCAAACCCAAACCATTCCCGTTGTGATGCTCACGGCTAAAACAGCCTGGATCGATGCGAATGGTGTCGGTCAAAGTGGGGCAAAGGGAGCCATCTCCAAGCCCTTTAACCCGATTACGCTGCATCAAGAGATCGCTGAGGTGTTGGGTTGGGACATAGATGATGAATAATGCAGGACGATGAATTGGGTTTACCAGTGACTAATTACAGCATGGGGTAAGCCAGCCCCCGCTAAGAATCCACTGGGAAATTGCGTACTGGCATCACAGCGAATATTTTGTAGCAACGTTTTATGTAAACTAGCCCCTCGTAGATTTGCCCCCCTTAAATCGGCTCCTTGTAAGTTAGCCGCATCTAAATTAGCCCCTAATAATGATGTATTGCGTAACGTTGCCCGAGCTAAATTGGCTCCGGTTAGCTTGGCTTTAACTAAATTCGCTTGACTGAGGTTGGCTTCAATGAATACTGCTTGGCTGAGGTCAGCGTAACTCAGATCAATCCCCGTCAGGTCGGCGCGAATTAAGGATGCCCGTACCAAATTCGCTGCTCGTAAGTTCGTTTGGGTGAGTAAGGCGACCCGTAAGTATGCCTCACTCAGATTGGCAACCGAGAGATCTGCCCCGGAAAAATTAGTGCCATTGAGTTTGGCTTCACTCAAATCAATGCCATCTAAGTTAGTGCCTCTAAGGTCAATGCCATTCATAAATGCCCGACTCAGTTTCACGCCACTCAGTCTGGCTCCTTTCAGGTTGGCTCCACTCAGGCGGGCTCCGGTTAAATTTGCCCAACACAGATTGGCGGCAGCTAAATTCGCCGATCGCAAGTTAATGCCCTGCAAATTGGCACCACATAGATTCACGCCTTGTAAATTAGCCTCCCGCAAATTCACGCCAGTTAAAATGGCTCCACTCAAACTAGCCCCCGCCAGATCCGCTCGAACTAAATTGGCACCTGTTAAATTTGCTTTGGTCAGAATGGTATTCACCAGGCGAGCCTGCGCCAGTTTGGCATAACTCAGATCGGCTCCGTACAGTAATGCTTGATCGAGGTTGGCGCTAATCAGGGAACAGCGCACTAATTTGGCAAAAGCTAAATAAGCCTGGGTGAGATTGCTGTGATCTAAATTGCGCTGACTGAAGTCTGTCCCAACCAACTGGAGTGAGTGGCGATCGATAGGGATTTGACTCATTGGAATATCCTGGGCTGCCATACTGTAATCTCCTCTGTAACCGAGCCGAGGGGTGACAAGATGTAGATATGTCTGTCATCAATTGAGTAGCGAGATGAATAAACTGTAGTGGGATAAATTTATTAAACTCTACATCGTTTGTCCGTCCTGGCAATCGTTCATGAATCTAATTAGTAGCACCCCAGTTAGCAGCATCACCGATTGATAGGTCAATTTTTGACTGGATTGATCACTATCAATGCCACCGATCTTGGCATCGGTTTCCGGCAACAACCTGCTAGTTGTCTAACGGGAACTCTAATGTAAAGCAGGTTTGTCCGTAACTACTGGCAGCCCAAATACTGCCACCGAGTAGTGTGGCTAATTTCTTGATCAATGCCAGTCCAATGCCCGTTCCACTATAGCGGCGGGGATCATGACTGGGTAAGCGATAGAACAGATTAAAAATCATCTCTAGTTGGTCAGGTGGAATTTCACTTGGATTAGTCACGCGGATCTGGAGACGAGGATGGGGGGACAACGGGGGCCCCGACTGCCACAACGGCGGGTGTTCAGCGCCGATCGCTACATTGATGGCGATCGCAATGGTGCTACCAATGGGAGAGAACTTACAGGCATTGGTCAGCAGTTCCGCCAGGATGCGATTGAGGACACAGACATCAGTATCGATCGCGGGTAGCTCGGATGGCAGGTCGATCGTCCATTGATGCTGGTGTTCGTGGGTGCGCTCTTGAAACGTTTCGACTACCGTTGGTATCCAGGTTTGCAGTTCCAGCGGACAGAGCACCAGGGGGTAGTCATTGGCATCGACCTGTTGTAAGGTCAGCAGATCGGAGACTAAATCGAGTTGGCGATCGCTCTCTTCTAACAGCACGTTCAGGCATTGATGGATGCGATCGTGATTCACCGCACTATCGGTTTGATCCTGAATTAATACGCCGGGATGCTCCAGAATAGTGCTTAAAACCTGGGCTGAGATTTTAATGCTTGATAACGGAGTTCTGAGTTCATGGGAAATTGAACTGAGGATATCATCTTTGAGGCGGTTGAGGGTTTCTAATTCTGCAATTCTGGCTCGGACAACTTTGTGATCGCGGGCATAATGTAGGGCGATCGCACATTGCTTGGTCACCTGTTGCGCGAATCGAATATCCAGGTCATCAAAGGCGGCTTCACCACTCCGACATAACCACAAATCGCCTAAGACAGTATGTTCATCCACAATGGGACAGGCTAAGACGGAAAAGGGAGCGCCAGATAATGCCACATCATTTAAATGGGTACAAAATTGCACCGTTTCGCCCTGTAGTAATTTCTGTAAGATCCCAGGATCATTATAGGTATTCAGCACACAGCCTAAGGAGCGTGAGGCATCGGCTGAATATTCATGAGTAATGGAAAAGTTAGCATAGTCCGAACTATAGGTCGCTGTGCGGCAACAATCTAGCTTTAATACGGTACCTAATTCTTCGACAACAACCTGCATAATATAGTCTTCATTTAGCGACTTCCATACCTCCTCGGTAATCCGCCGAAAACTCAATTCATAACTGAGTGATCGCTGAAGTTCCTCGGTGCGTTGGCGAATTTGCTGTTCTAAATCTGGTTTTGAACTCGGTTGCCCATCTGCCTCGATCGCGGATTCTAAAGTCAGTTGAGTCTGAGCTTCTGGCTCGTGCTGGTCTTTAGCGTTAATCAATGTTTTTGGGGTCATATAATCTGTGACATCTTGAATTGAAAGGAGAGCATTAAATGTAGTTTTCCCCGCGATCGGAACGGCAGTTACAGTTGTATGTTGAATTTGTAATCGTCCATCCTCGCGTCGGGCTGGAAGTAGATGAGGATGCAACTCTGCTGAAAAAACTCCTGACACCCCAATTTCAAATGTTTGTTTTAATCGCTCTATATATTTCAGTTGAGCAAAGTGGGGAAAGATATGGTGAATCGGGCAACCTACAATCTGTTCCCGAGGAATATTTGTCCATGTTTCTAATAGCCGGTTCCAGAACAGCACCGTTAAGTCTTTACGTAAGATGCAGGCTCCGATCGGGACTAGATCAAGTATACCGATCGCTTCCATCGATAGTTGCGAAATGATGCACTGCTCCCCATTAATCTTGTTCATATTTAGCTATCCTTGATTGCTCTAAACCCCGATCGATACAAATACATTAATTCGGATAAAACACTGACCTTAGTCAATAAGTTGTTTGAATGATTGACTAGATAAATGTTTTAGATAAGAAGGTATTGAATGAGCCAGTACGCAACATTAACAGGAGGTTGCCAACTAGCTGTAATGGTGCAACTTCTAACTGGGTTGGGACAAGTAGCACCATAGAATGACTCACTAGATCTGTGAGTGGTAGGAGATTTTCGGTACTGGTTTGGCGATAAATTGGCATGGAGGTGTGTAGTGATTGATGGATATGAGCAATCACTGTTTCTAAGATGTGATTAATTAACACACTGGCAATTTCTAGAAATGTCCCGACTCGTAATCTATGTAAATCCTCAACATCAATCGGTTCTCGATTCACGATCGATAAGAGGCGGGCAGTGCTTTCCAGCGAGAGTATAAACTGTACTGTCCCATTCAATTCCCCCGCAAAGTTAACACTGGCGACGGATAATTGAACTTTGCCAAACTGCCGAGTTAACTCATGGCAGATATCGAGTGGCATTAACACTTGAATGGCAGCAGGTTCTACATAGACATCCAAGTTAATCAGGTGCTCTAGCGTTCTAGCGGCTCGATCGACAGCCGTGTGGATCAATTCCTGTAGCGCTTCCAGTTGAGCCGTGGTTAAATTCATTCCTTCCCCCCGCTGGCTATGGCTTGGCAGTTGATGGTTAGCTTCGCAACAGTTGGGGTGAGGACACTGACAGATCTGAACATCTGCATAGAGTTCCAGAGCGGATACCCAATGGCTAAATCGAGCATTCGCCGCCGTTGTTAGGACTAAGCTACATCCATCATAGAACCAGCAACGATCGCCAGTAATTGCCCCAAAACTTTGATGGAGTAAGGCTGGAGAGACCTGGCAACCTAGAGTTTGGTTAAGCAAGTTTTTATAACCATTCAGATATTGACCGCTTGATGTAGAAGCGATCGATCGCACCGATGTTAGCCACCCTTCTATTAGACTTATGATCATCAGCCTTGTCCCCATCCTCAGCGGGCGTACAGGCCTTCCACACTCAAGCGCAAAGTCGCTGTGAAATGACGGATTAACCAGTGGGAAAGTTTTGGAATGTAGGGTGTTCTGTATTCTCTCTTGCCTCAAGTCTGTGAGATTTCTGCGTAGGCAACAATAGAGCGTAATGATTCTTATTAGCTAATGGCAATAGACTAAATCTATAGAGTAATGCTCAAAGATGGCTCCAAAGGGCAAATCAAGCGTTTAATTAACTCTCTCTATGAAGCAGTTAATTAATAGTTTGCAATGTCACTTGGAAGGAACATAGTCAATGTGAGCATGGGCTTGTACGGTGGCTTTTCCAGTTGCGATCGCGATGGTGTGTACCTGAAACGTAGTACCCTGATTCGCGAGAGCACAGAGGTTAAGGGTGCGGCGCAGATGCGCGATCGCAGGAGCCAGCCAATGCTCTGGGATGGGTTCGCCGTGAACCGTTGATGCCAACTCAACGGTGTAGTCCTCTAGATTCACCTGGGGAGTCGCAATCCATTGGCCAGAGCAGACCCTATCTGGATTCGACCATTGCCAGGTCAGGGCGATCGTGCCTTCAGCCGCAAAGGTACAGGTGACACAGTCTAGGGTATTGCAGCTATCTGTCGGGGTGAGTGGGTGGAGTTCTGCGATCAGGGAGTCTGTAAATTGCGTTTCAGTCAGCGTCAGGCACAGTACCCCGGTGGAGGGATGTAGTAGCTCAATTTTGCGGCGCATGGCACTTTTAACATTTACAGCCGCCGTCCCAATATCGAATAGAAAGGCTTCTACCCGCAGGTTTGGTTGCAGCAAATATCCATGAATATGAATCGTGATCGCATCAACTTCGCCCTGGGTAAGTCGGTTCAGGGTGGTTTTGATGCGGACTTGAAGGCGATCGGCATCTACCAACCGGGACAAAATCACTTCAATGACTTTGTTAACTGCTCGTTCGCTAAACCGTTGCTTTTCCATGAGCCAAGCCAAAATACTTTAGTTAAGCTGCCATGGGGAAGGGGAGCGATTTGACATTATCAAGGAGAAACACCTGGTAATGGCTCACCTCAGGGATGGATTTCAAAGCGACTGGATTTTCATACAGGCAGCAGGCTTTGCCTAACGATTGCAGGTAAGCTTGGGCTGCGTCGATCGACAAGGAACCTTTAAACCATAGGAGTGCGTGCGTGACCCCAGGCAGGTTTTGCAGGAGTAGATCGTAGGGATATTTGTTGTAGGTGAGCGATACTTCTTCTCCGCCCGATAATACTGTCAGCGAGTCCTGCATTTCGGCGTGAATATTCTGAAGTGCTTCAGCCTTAGAAATTGTTTGGCGGTCTTTCTCGTAGGTTTGAATTAGCTCCGAACTACGCTTATATTCAACTGGCAACTGATCTAACACACCCGTATTCACAATGGATTCAAGTTCTTGCCAGGTTGTAGGAAATTGGAAGTCCATACAAATCTCCTTCTTCAGCGTGGGAGAGAAAATTAGCATCGGGCTTTTCCCTCCTCTTCCTATTAGTTATCTCGACTTAATCCCAGATTTACTCAGTGTGCCTACAGAACTTTTGCCAGGTAAGTTGTGGGAGAGTCGTGCAATCACGTAAAGCTGTTTGGGGATCAAGGATTGCAGTAAGCGCAGTAAGTGGGATCGGCTGTAGTGCTGCCATCAGGGAACAAAACTTCTTGACATGCTTCGCATTTTTGACAACCGTAGACTACCGATCGCGTCAAACGAGTTGGCAAATTGCATAGCTCACACAATAATCCTCGCCGTCGTTCTATTACTTTCATACCGGGACAACCGCATTCCGGACAGGTTTGATTTGCCGCTTTCACTAAGTTGTGAGTTGCCTGGGCAATCACCTGCATTCGAGTTGGATTGTAGAGTGCCCGCATATCAGTTTCTAGATGAATTGTGCCCGTTGGCGATCGTTCAAATGCTGTTTCAACAGCCGTAATAAATTGTGCCTCCGTCGTAATTCCCTTCACTATCGTACTAGGGTTTTGTAAAGATGAACTTAAACTAACAATTAAACCGTGTTGAGGAAAACCGATTTTTTGGGCAAATTCTTGCGCTTCATCAAGGGTTTTAACTGTTTGATGATTAAAGTTCGTATTTAGAGATAATTCTTCGCCAATAATTTCGATCTGATGGCGTTGATCGATCAAAATGACTAATTCACGGTTGCCAGGAATGGCTGGAAAACTGGGATGGGGCGCAAAACTGCCCTCACTGGCGATCGCTAAGGTTGCCCCAGTCAGGTCTAAGGCAGCTTGGGCTTTGATCCGAGCAGTTTCGAGTTGATTGCCGGGACGACTGCGCTCGCGGGTAAACGTCCCAAAAACATCGGTATTCAATTGTTCGGGAATGATGACTTTTATGCCTAATTCTTGTTCTAAAATCGGGGCAATCGCCTGTTCTTTGCGATGCATTGTTGCCAGAACCGCAACCCGATTAGCAAAGTAGTCTGTGGTCATGCGTGATTAACGAAAGCGCTCACTACTATTACCGCGTTCATTATCACGTAGAACGTTGCCGATTCCTTTAATCACCCCGCGTCCAATTAAACCAATTCCCCGGCCAATCACTTCCGTCAACACATAGACAACCCCACTGCCGACAAAAGCGATCGCCGTTCGGAGGCGAGGTGAGAGGGCATCCCGCATTTCTAGGGTCAATGTCACAGCTAATCGAATCCCAGATAGGTTCGCCAGTTCTTGATTGCGGGCAGCATAGATTGATGTTTTAGTAATTCCTAAGGCGCTAAATACTAATAGATAGAAGCGGCTTTCAAAAATTGCTGTCGGTTCCCCAACTAAGTTTTCCAGCCGATATTTCCAGGACAAATTATTGCGGAATCGTTCAATTTCTCGGGAGGAAAGTAACCGTTTATCATAGAAGTTTTGTTTAATGGCAACGACATCACCAAAATGATTTAATAATGGCTGTACGACCGCATTAGCGATTTGAATCGTCAGGTTCTGTAATAGCATCTCTAGCCGCATCATTGCCTCAATGGTGCCAATGGCATAGGGAACTCCATCGATCGTCAGGGGAGTTTGGAATAATAAATGTGCCAAAAACTCGGGAACCCCTGGAATGCGATCGAGAATTGCCGCTTGCACAATCTCCGCATCTTGCAATAGGCGATCGACCAGCGCGACAGCTTGATTGCCCACCTCCAAACTATAGTATTTGCCAAAGAAATCGGTGGTTGCTGCCTGCCACAAATCTTGCAGAACGATCGGATATTTCTCTACCAATTGTTCCGGTGTCACCTGAGAGAAGCGCAATTCATCTAACAGTTCTTCTAACTGTTTCAGGATGATATACAACAATTCTCGCTTTTTATCCTCCCGCAGAATATCGATTTCTAAGGGGGTATCTGTGAGATTGAGTAAGCTAGCCGATAGACGGGTTGCCATACCATCCAATAAAACTGCCTGGATCGTTCTCATGCGGCTGGATGTGGCAGTTTGAGTCAGGAGTTCGCCCCCAACGGCAGCGATCGCTGGGTCGGGGGTGCCCGATGGGGGGGGCGGTGGGATTAGTCCTGGCGGGTTCGGAGGTGGTAGGGCATCGCTGGTAGCTGGAGGCGGTGGCGTGACTATAGGTGGTTCTGTCCCCATTGGTTCCTGGGTGGTTAGCAGGCGATTCACGACCCAACGAGCTGCCCGTAATTCTCGCCGCCGACCCGCGAGAAACACTTGATCGGCTAAGGACAAATTGGGATTCTGGAGTTGTGCCTCTAATTGGGCGATCGCCGCATCAATTTGCCGCAACCCCGATCGCCGCAGATTGCGTCGCAGCACTGCCAACGGGTTTTCGTTCATAGCCGTTCCAGATCACTCCTGCTGGAATTTATATCAATCCTTTCGCCATTATGAACTGCTCGCCCTGCACAAGCGCGAAGAATTGAGCAAATAAAAAAGCCCGGTGTTTACCGAGCTCGTGAGGCTTAAGGATAAAACAGCTTTTATTGCTTGATGTCGCAGGTTAACGGACAAGCGGCATAGCTCGCTTCATGCTGGGGATTTGCCCGACCCTGCACCCAGGGCAACCAACTGACATCTTTAGGATGAATGCCTTTATACGTTAGGGTGGCAGCCGCAATCATCACACCGATAATCTGCACTGCGATTAAACCACCCACCACTAAGACAATGCCCATACCTGGCATGATCGAATGCAGACTCATAGCCAGCAGCCAGCCGATCGTCACAATCAAAATTCCGACAGGAAACCCGATAATCAGCAAGCAAACTGTCAAAATACCTGTCCACAATGCAAAGCTTTTGAGCGTCAAGCCTAAGTCGGGTTGAGCGATCACTTGACTTTGAGAAAGCGTCACGTTTGACCTCCTAATTACGAGTAATGCAGTTGAACAGATTGCTTGCACATCACTCCGTTGTGTCGTCGCACAAGCGGTAGCGGTTTCGATAAAGCTTATGAAAATCTCCTCAGAGAATCTATCATTTGTTGAAAAAGTTTACATTCAATCGCCTAAATTCATGATCTCTTAGGTAGATCAACTCAGCAAGATTGCAAAGGATGAACTGAGTCATTTTCCTGAAAAGCCTTATCCAACAGAGATTTTAGCGTCATGGCTGAATCAACCTGCTTCATTGCCCCCAAAAAGGAACAGAGTTACATTTCTTAAGTTAGTTATTTCTATGGCAATCATCATAAAAATTAATACTTCTCTCAGGTTTTCTCTCAGGATTCAGTCCGCAACTTGCCGATGACTGAGCAAAAGAAATCACCCCGGTTAGGGGTAATAAAACCGCTTTAAAGAGCAGACAACTTCAATGTCGATACAGTCCAGTTTCGGTACAGATGGCTTGCAACGGCTGATCCCACGGATCCATTGGCAAACTGGCTAAGTAAGCAAAATCAAACACAATGCCGATCGTGGGTTTCTCTGCCCAGGCGGGTTCTGCCAGGAGGCGATCGTAAAAGCCGCCCCCATAGCCTAAGCGATAGCCCTGGCGATCGCAGGCAACACAGGGCAACAGAATTAAATCCACGGCTTCAGGCGGTAATAAAGGGCAGTCTGAATGGGGTTCAAGAATGCCGTAGGCTCCGGTTTGGAGAGGCAATGTTGCGTTTGGGAACCAATGATGCCAGACCAGGGATTGCTCGATGCAGCGAGAAAAGCCCCAGGTTTTGGCGATCGGCCAGAGGGAACTGAGATCCGGTTCCTGCCGAATACTGAAGTACGCTAATACAGTTTGGGCTTGCTGAAACTCCGCATCAGCCTGGAGGTGGCGACAAATCTGTACACTTTTTTGTTGCCAATCGCTGTGGGACAAATTGCGTCGCCGGGTGAGGAGGGATTTCCGCAGCGATCGCTTGTCTCCGGCTAATTCGTCCTCCAGTCCCATCAGGCGATCGAGCCTCCGGCACTCTGGCGAACGGTCGCGTGATCTAAAACAGGTTGGCGGATATGACCACTGAGCGGCACTAAGCCCAGCGCCTTCAGATCCGCTTCCACCATCAAATAGACTAATTGCTCAAAGGTGACTGACGGTTGCCAGCCTAACACTTGCTTAGCTTTACTGGGATCGCCAATTAACAAATCCACTTCTGCCGGACGCAGGTAGCGATCGTCAAACTCGACATACTCCTGCCAGTTTAAATTCACATAACCAAAGGCAATATCTAGAAACTCCTGAACCGAGTGAGTTTCTCCGGTGGCAATAACGTAATCATCTGGTTGGGGTTGCTGCAACATCATCCACATGGCTTTGACGTAATCCTTGGCATAGCCCCAATCTCGTTTGGCATCCAGATTGCCCATATACAGTTTTTGCTGCTGTCCGGCAATTATGCGAGCGATCGCGCGGGTAATTTTGCGGGTGACAAAGGTTTCCCCCCGGCGCGGCGATTCATGGTTAAACAGAATGCCATTACAGGCAAATAGATCGTAGGATTCGCGGTAATTTACAGTCTGCCAGTGGGCGTAGACTTTGGCACAGGCATAGGGACTACGGGGATAAAACGGCGTGGTTTCCGTTTGGGGAATGTCCTGCACCTTGCCATACATTTCCGAGGAGCCTGCCTGGTAGAAGCGGACTTGAATCCCTGTCCGGTGCTGATAATCACGAATCGCTTCCAGTAACCGCAGGGTGCCCATGCCGACGCTGTCCACGGTATATTCGGGCGAATCAAAACTCACCCGGACATGGGATTGCGCTCCTAGATTGTAGATTTCGACGGGCTGCACTTCTTCCAAGATGCGGCGTAGGGTGGTGCCGTCTGTGAGATCCCCGTAATGCAGAAATAGGCGTACTCCCTGGTCATGGGGGTCTTCATAAATATGGTCAATACGATCGGTATTAAAGGTCGAGGTGCGCCGAATGATGCCGTGAACTTCGTAGCCTTTTTCCAACAGAAACTCACTCAGGTAGGATCCATCTTGACCGGTAATCCCCGTGATCAAGGCGCGTTTATTCGTGGTCATAGGTGATTAAGAAACAGCTTTCATAGCTAGAATCCCCAGAATTTGCAAATCCTAGCGTGTTAACGCAAATCGATATGTTAAGAGATTTTGGGTTCTATGAAGAAGTTGACAAAGTGTTTGTCCTGCTACACATCGAGCAGTGGAATGGTGTATAGTTCGTCCCCAATTGTCGATTTAGACGAGTTTAGATTATGCGATCGCAACTCAGCTTCCCATCCGTAGGGACATCTACGGCTCCAATTACCTCACAGCCATTTCTGATTACGCCCCTCGATCGATTTCGGTTTACAGTTTTGTTTGTCCTAGCCACTGGATTAGGTTGGGTCTTGGAAGCGGGAGTCTTACGAACGCTGGATACTCCTATACTGCCTCAGCTCTGGCAAACTGAGGGACTGTTGGGAGCATTTGTGACTGGACTGGTGGCAGGCACGATCGTCAGTGCCCTGCAATGGTTAGTCTTACGCCGTTATTTATCAGATTGGTTATGGATTCTGGCGAGTAGTGTAGGGTATGTGCTGCTGATGACTACTCAGGAAGCCTGGTGGAGTTTGTTGGATCAACTGCTGAAAAATTCCGCCTGGTTTGCCGATATCAGTACCCTGCATCCGAGAGCAACCCTGCTGGCATCCGGTGCCGTGAGTACGCTGCTATCTGCCCTCTGTGCAGTGTGGTTGGGGATTGCCCAGTGGTTGTTCCTGCGGCAGTACACCCAATCCAGCCGTTGGTGGATCATGATTCCCTCGATCGCGGTGATGCTCTCATCCGGTCTATTCACTATCGGGAACCTGCTGCCACCGTTGGTGAATCTGAATCTGGCATTGGAGCCAACGGCTCTGGGCGCTGGAATTTTAGGCACGATTCAAGCGATCGCCCTATGTGCCCTGCGGCAGCGAGTCGGCGATCGGGCAGCGAAGAGTCAGTCGGTGTTAGCCACTGCCCCAGAGATTTCTGATCGCGGTCAGGTGCGTTATTTGAGCAAGAAAGTTTATACCCTGGTGGATGGCAACTGGGAGAGTGAGATTGTCTGCGATCGTCCGGTACGGTATTGGGTAGGAGTCGATGATTTAGGTGGCATTGCTGCCTATGAACCGATTGGTCAACGAGCGATCGATTACCTACCCCAAACTCCACTCCCTTTACTGGTAAAACCACGTTATCACGACCAGCCTCTCCCGGCTCTGGCTCGGTTCCAGATGACCTTTCAACCCTCTGGGACGCTGAAAGTGCAGTCGGCGCAAGGAATTTCTCTCTTCTGGATCGCGACTTTGATGGTGGTGGTCGTCGTGACTGCCAGTGCGATCGTGGCTTATTCCGGCATTGCCCAACTGATCCATCAATGGATCAGCCAACAGTAACCCAAATTGCCTCTCTCTGGCGATGGCTCCCTGTCCATTCTTCCCTGCGAATCAACCAGTCGTCTTAAAATGGTGAAGTGAGAACGCACAAGGACAGAGAACGGGATAAGCAATGGATATTGTGGAGTTTTTCCAACTGAGTAGTGGCAAGTGGTTTTCTCAGCGAACCAATCACCATCTGAACGAACAACAAACTAAAGTCGGGCGATCGGATGTGATCCTAGAAGTGCTGGATAAAACCGACCCTGACGTGATCAAACTGTGTGAACAACAGCAGATCGATCCGGAACTCGCTTTGTGTGGGGCGCGGGTGACTTGGAATGGGTTCATGGATGGGGAAGTGAGTAAGCAGGCAGGAACGACGGTGCTAGTGCCGATCGCCGATGCCAATCAAGCCAATGCCGGTCGCCTGCTCCGTTATATGGATAGTCGAGGCAGAATTTCGGCGGCGGGACAGTACGAGATTGGCAATGATGAGGTGTTAACGCTGACGACAACCCATAACTCGATCCAAATGGAAGAGCGCCTCTGGTTTGCTAGCCCCAACCTGCGTTTGCGCACCACCGTATTAAAGCGGGCAGATGGTGTAAGTACGGCTTCGTTTTGCTCCGAAATTCGTATGGGAGTGACTCAAACACCCCAACCTGCCGCCACCGCCGGAAATGCCCAGTAGTGTTTGTAGGTTGGTGTGTGAGGGGGTGTAACGATCTGCGCCCCCATGCTCAGGTTTTCAGCGATCACTAACTAAGGGATTTTGCTCGATCGCCGATGGCATAGGCGTTTCCTCCCCTGCTGCAACAATTGGTTCAGTATCGGTAGACTGGGCAACGGCTCGGAGTTTGCCATGAAAATCCGGGGAATCGGCGGCGGGCACAAACTGATGGATCGGTTGACTAAAATCAAACATTGTCCAGTCGGGCGGATACATTTGGCTCAGGAGTAACCGTAGTTTGGGGGGCATAGAGCGATCGGTTAACCCTAAGTTGAGAGAAAACCGAATTCCTTGTCTAATTTGGTTAAGCAGGCGCTCCTTGCCATTTTGGGTAGGTGCAAGGCTGTTGTCGTTCAGAGGTTGGCAATGGTTCGATGCGGGGATGGCTTGCTCATCTTGATCTGACTCTGGCGCGATCGTTGCCTCTGCATCATGGGGATTTGTTAACTGGTTGGTTAACATTGGATCTGACTGAATCCGCTTCCAGATCGGCAATTCGACCTCCTTTTGGGTCTGTGCCTGATGGGGAGGAGGTGATGCTGGTTCTGGTGATGCTACCTCTGATGCTGGATCCGGTCGAGTTGAATCAGAGGATCGCCGGGTGGCAAACTGCACGACGGACGACTCTGGAGTAGCGAGTTTTTTAGCGAATGACGCAAAGGGATTAGCTGCCTGCGTGACGGTGGGTGGGTGAGGATGAGACTCTGGCAGGGCAGAGGCTGGCAGTGTTGGTTGTGGTGGCTCAGGGGCGGGTGGCTCAGGTACGCTGGGCTGTTGCAGAGCGGATACTGGAGACTTTGGCTGTGGCAACTCCGGGGCTGGCGGTTCAGGTGCGCTGGGCTGTACAGCTGCGGAGATAGGAGGGGGGGGCGTGACAGGTTGTGGTTCCGGTGGCTCAGCCGGGACAGGCGGAGGGGGGATGACTTTGGGGGTAGCGGGCGTTGGGGACGGTTGCGGAGGAAGGGGAGGTAATTCTGGGGATGACTGAGTGACTAAGGTGCGGAGTTCAGTCACGGGTCGGCAGGGGGTACGATCGGGGTCGCCTGTGGGCTGGTCAATATGATCCACAGGGAAGGGGGGTAAGGGTTGACTTGCCGCCTGCGTCGGTGACACTAAATTGAGTAAGCGGGAGGCAGAACTGCCATTGGCAGTAGGGGTAATGCGTAAAGGGGGAATTTTAGTGGGAGCTTGCAACAGGGAGATGGGCTGAGGGCTGGGTAAATGCAAGACTGCCTTGCGCGGCGATGGATAGGCTGGTAAGTCCCTTTCGGACGCTTTTGTTTGAGATGAGACAGCAGGGCGGGCGGCTAAATGCAATTGATGGGGAATTCGATGGCAAACTAACCGCTCAAACTCGCGATTGAAATGGCAAAAAGCTTGTTGCCGTCGCTGCCACAATACCAGAATTTGCTCCACCGAAATCGCTTTATAGCGACCTTGATATAATGCTTCGATCACAGCTAATCGAATCCAATCCGCCGCATATTGCGTCAGCCAGTGACCTAACAACTGTTCAACGGGATACCCACCCAAATCGAAGCTGTAATAGCGCAACAAATCGGCTGCATCGATCGCCGCAGGAACGTTAAAGGAAGTTTTGGAGCCGTCTGGCAGTTCTGTCATAGGTTGATAACGGCGGCAGATACCCGCTGGAATGAACAGCCATTACTTAAATTTCGATCCCGTTTACCTAATTTCAATTTATGTCATCCGTTGCCAAAAAATTGCTCCTGTTGATTAGTCTTGACATCTTGTTTGATGTATGGAGCGGAAATCGTCTAGATCAAGTGAGATTTCATGCCGACAGAGCAATTTGCTGCCCTTTTCTATCTAAGATCAGATTAGCGAATTCAAGGCAATTCTCCGGTTGCCAATTCCTGATGGATTTACATTTAGGCTGCTCCTATCCTGAGATAGAGGTAATTTGCTGACGATCGTCCTGTGATTGATCAAGCATCAATTCCCAAGTAGTTGTAATCTAAAAGATTGATTAGGGTGAAATTTTATCAGTCTTATACCCATAAGGTTTGGCTTGACTACTCCCCAAAATTGCCCGCACCCATGTTGAAGCGCCTGCTTAATTACCATTCAACTCCCGATTACAGATGACTTTATCTTCCGATTCCTGCCTGCGTGAACAATTACAGCCGGCAATTCGTCAACTGGCGGATTGTATCGAAGCCACCTGGAAACAGCATCTGGATCTGTCTCCTTATCCATTGCCTGCGGAACTGGGATACGTGGAAGGTCGGTTAGAGGGAGAGCGCTTAACGATCGAAAATCGCTGCTATCAAACCCCACAATTTCGCAAACTGCACCTGGAAGTGGCGAAGGTAGGCAGTATGTTAGACATTTTGCATTGTGTAATGTTTCCTCGTCCCGAGTATGCCTTACCGATGTTTGGGGCAGATTTAGTGGGCGGACGGGGACAGATTAGTGCTGCCATTGCTGATTTATCGCCCGTGAGTGCAGAACGTCAGCTTCCGGCTGGCTATCGGTTGGCGCTGAGCGAACTCCCATCTCCCAACTTTTCTCAACCACGAGATTTACCACCCTGGGGGGATATTTTTTCGGAGTTCTGTGTGTTTGTCCGCCCGGAAGGCACAGCCGAAGAAACGGCATTTGTATCGCGGGTACAGTCCTATTTGACGATCCACTGTCAGCACGCGATCGCCACTTCACCGACTCCCGATCGGCAGGCGGAAATTTTGGCAGGACAGCATTACTATTGCTCCAGGCAACAGGAAAACGATAAAACTCGCCGGGTGTTAGAAAAAGCCTTTGGGACGGAGTGGGCAGATCATTATATGACGACTGTGTTGTTTGATTACCTTGAGGTTTGATCCCCATTGCCGTTAGTGGCTCTATTCCATTTACCTAGGGAAATTTCTAGAAGAGAAATTACTAGACAATGGGCGATTGTTGGTAGGGGCAAACGGTCGTTCCCCGGTACTTTGATACGATGGGCATTTTGGGAGGTGCAGTGTGGCAAGAATGAATCAGCCCCTACCCTGGGAAACCTATCCTAAGAAGGTTTATATTCCGATTTCCTATGAAGGTAAAGTAGTAGGTTTCTGTCAACCTGACGTTGCCGATCGCATCGTGGCAACTCTGAATGAAGAGGAACAGTTTCGGAAAGCACTGAAATTGGCTTGCTACGATCTGGTGGCACGATCGGGTGGGGGATCTGCAAATGTTGAAGAATTAGTGCAACGCTATTTAGCTAAAGCGGGACGACCTAAGCGGGGGACGGCTATGGTGGCACTCTTGCTGAAAGACCGTCAGGATGAGTTAGATTTATCCGACGAGGAATTTGCCAAATTCTGTGATACCTTCAAGCTTTCGCGTCCAGAACTGAACAACATTTATGCTGGGGGGGAGATTGAAAGCCAACAATTAACTCCCCTGTCGCGGATTTTAGGCATGAGTGTTGACGAACTGATTGCGGCTTGGCAGGGCAAAGAGGAGTGATAGACGGGAGACGGCAGAATGATAAAGCTTAACCTGGAGCCAACCTGGTAATTAACTTCCCTTGAGCTAGAGACGGTACCCTATGACTTGGTTCCACTGTGGGGTTCTCCTCTATGCTCCAGCTTCATACCTCCAAGACGACAGATAAATTAGATTTACGTCAAGTGTTGGAGGAACTTTACCAGGGACGAAGCCTATATGCGTTCCGAGCAGGACAAACAATTCCCATGACATCACAGGAAGTCTGGATTGTTTGCCGAGGGGTAGTGTTGCTCAGTACCCTTTATCCCAACGGGGAAGAAGCGCTATTAGGATTAGCGGGGGCTTCGATGCCGTTTGGGTTACCCATGACCCTGATCCATCCCTATCAAGCAACCGCGTTATCTGATGTCGATTTGATGTGTGTCTCACTGACTGAACTTCAGCAGTCAGCCACCCTAAGTAAGGAAATCTTTTATCATCTGAATCGGCGCTTGCGGCAGGCGGAGGCAATGCTGGCAATGGCGGGGTGTCGGCGAGTTGAAGATCGCTTACGCCAACTGATCTTGCTGCTGCAAATGGAAATTGGTCAGCCCGTCAATGAAGGGATGCGGTTGAGTGTACGCTTAACCCATCAGCATTTAGCCAGTGCGATCGGCACGACCCGGGTGACGGTGACTCGCTTACTTGGCAAGCTCAGGGATGAGGGTTGGCTCACGATCGATAAAAGCCGTCATATTGTGCTGCCATACAGCCTGGTCATCTAGAGATCATTAGTTGAATGAATATTACAGCCGTTCTCCAATGAATGCACCACACTTGTCAATTCGGTCAGCCCCCTTTTCTAGTATGCCCATAGGGCTTTAAGCCCCCTTTCTACGATGCCGTCAGGCTATATTCTGGAGGACTTTGGCTCCTGTTCCCCCCAAAATTGGGGGGCTAGGGGGGCGAAAACTGCTGTAAGAGTCAGGGGATGCGGTGTCCTGCTGACTCTTAACTTTTGGTTTCCAGGCTGACTCTACTTGACTAGGGGGGGCTGTTCGCCCTGGCTAACCGTTCCGTGGAGGATGACGGTGGGGATTGCATGACGATCGCTTCGATCGGCACCAGCCCGATCGTTTCACTCCCTAGAGAACGGGCAGCCGCGAGAGACAGATCTAACGTCCGGTTGCCGATATAAGGTCCGCGATCGTTGATGCGGACAATCACCGAGCGACCATTGTGCAGATTTTTCACCTTGAGATAGGTATCAAAGGGCAAGGAGCGGTGAGCGGCAGTAAAGGCATGTTGGTCGTAGATTTCGCCAGTCGCCGTCTGCAACCCATGAAAATCATCCCCATACCAGGAGGCGATCCCAGTCATTTTTTTGTTGGAGTTCTGCAAGCCATAGAGTTTTTCTTGGGCTACCGCAAAGGGTAAGGGAGGCTGGTTAACTGCTCGTCGTAAGTTATTTACCCAGTCCATTGCCAATAGTTCTGGGTCACAGCCCCAAGCTTTCGCAAATTCCTGGTCAACGGTAAACAGCAGGCGGTTATCCGCCGGTTGATGGATTTCCAATTCTGCGGCTGGCATCCCCTCAACCGTTGTCGGTTCGACTTGATCGGCGGCTAAGTTGACCCGATCGAGGATTTGCCGCAATTCCTGTACCAGTTGTTCGGCTAACCATTGCTCGGGAGCCGCTGCAATCACCCGATCGTGGAAGCGGATCTGAAATGCCCGTTGGCTGCCACTCGTGACTACAGTAGCGTTCGGATTGACTAGCGGACAATCTTCAAATCGGGCTTCCAGCACACTGGGGAATTCTGGTGTTGCCCCCGCTTCCCCCCAAATGGGCACGATCGTAAATGCATCTTCGGCAGGCGGTGAAATGACCTTAACCCCTGAAAATCCCCCAGGAAAGAGATTCAGGGGGTGGGAGACAGTGGGGATGGCTAATTCCTGGGTGGCTCGGGTAAAAGGTTGCTTGGTTTTGACCTTGGTCGGTTGACTATGAGCTAACTTCATCACCTCGCCCAGCAATTTTGTGTAGCGAGATTGGGAACGAAACAATAAATCTTTCAGCCGATCTAGCCAGGACAATTCGGCATTGGTTGGGGAAACCGCCTGGGGCTGGAAGGCGATCGCCGATCGCGAAAAGCTGAATTGAGATGATTCCGCTATCCAAGGACTCAAACTGGTGGGGGCAAACGACCAATCATGAGCGGCTGTGAACCGATCGGAATCCCGACTCAAACTGTCGTCAAACACCGTATCTACACTGGAACGATCCTCAAAGGTCAGGGTTGCCAGACTGGGAGGCGGCGGACGGAATGAAAACAGGTGACTAGGCAACTTGAGGCTTGCCGATACTAGAGGGTTTTGCAGAATGCTCGCGAGAGGGTACGGGGTTTTAAGCAAACTGGGGGTAGATGCAAAGAAGCAACTGACCCATGATGCAACCCATACAAGTCCAAAAATTGGCATGGGGGCTTACGGTACGATGCACGATAAGATTCGCTACCGTATTTTACCGGATCTTTATTCCGGTGCTGAACCGAAACGATAGCCTTTACCATAAACCGTGTGGATTAAGGGGGGATCACTAAATATTTCAATTTTTCGGCGCAATAAGCGGATCTGTGCCGCTAAGGCATTGCTGGTCGGCTTTTCGTCACTATTGCCCCAAAGATATTGATGGATCTGATCGTGGGTTAACAGTTGGTTGGGATGACGCATTAAATATTCTAATAATTGAGTTTCTTTCTCTGAGAGTTCAATGATCTGTCCCCGGCGATAGACTAATTGGTTGCGGCTATCTAACTCCAAGTCATCCACCCGTAGCCGATCGCTGGTCGCTTCCAATGCCACAGGACGACGCAGCAATGCTCTGACTCGGGCTAACAATTCCCGTAATTCAAACGGTTTAATTAGATAATCATCGGCTCCCGCATCTAAGCCCTGCACCCGATCGTCTACCGTATCCTTTGCGGTTAGAAATAGTACAGGCGTTGTGTCCCCCTGGGATCGCAGTTGCTGACAGATTTCCAGCCCCGATCGCTGGGGTAGCATCCAGTCCAAAATCAGCAAATCATACCGAGTTTGGGCAGCGAGTTGACTGCCGCGATCGCCCTCATAGGCAACATCGACTTCATAGCCCTCCCGGCGGAGCAATTGACTCAGGGGATTTGCCATTTCAACTTCGTCATCGACTAATAGGATTCGCATGGGGAGGTGGGGAAGGTGGGGAAAATAGGGAGGATGAGGGAGAGGGGAGGGTTGATAGGCTGGTCTGGGGATTATGGGATCATGACTGACGTGATCTCGGAAATTTCATCATTCTAAGGAGTTATGGCAGATCAATGGCTGACGATCGTGGGGGTAGTGCAGGCAGGGCATGGGGTGGCTTCGGGAACTGCTATGGATAGTCCCTATCCGGCTGGAACGATCGCGCTACAAATCCCCTACTTTCAAGCCCTGGGGTTGGATCTCTCTGCCTATTTTCCGGGGACGCTGAATGTCTCGATCGCGCCCCAGCAATTTCAATTGATTCAGCCCCAGTACCGCTTTGAGCAAGTTGAGTGGACCGATCGCCATCCTCCTGAAACTTTTTCCTTTTCAGCGTGTTGGGTGATTTTTGATAGCATTCGATACGGCGGCTGGATTTATTACCCCGATCCGGCGACGAAACGTACCCATTTCCAACCGGCTTCGACCCTGGAGATTCTGGCTCCTCCTATCCGTGGAATCACGTATGGCGATCGCCTGACCTTAGAAATAAATTCTTGGGAAGTCAGGATTTGCTGACAAGTTGGTGTCTGGGCTTTCTCCTGCCTAATGCCTTCATCGTCCTTTAACTCAAACCACCCATGCTAACTATTGCTCTGCCTAAAGGTGCCCTACTTGCCGATTGCATTCGCTTGTTCAAGGCGATCGGGCTCGATTTCAGTGCCTTTCTGGAACCCGGCAACCGCTTATTGCAAATTAGTGATCCGACGAATACTGCCAGGGCGTTACTCGTCCGCAATTCGGATGTGCCTGTGTATGTTGAATATGGGCAGGCGCAGTTAGGGATTGTGGGCTATGACGTGTTGCGGGAGAAAGTCCCTAACGTGGCACATTTAGCCGATTTAGGCTTTGGTCAATGTCGGATGTCGGTGGCGGTGAAGCAGTCTAGCCCCTATCGATCGGCGTTGGAACTGCCGCTGTATGGGCGGGTTGCGTCTAAGTTTGTCCACTGCGCTCGGGAGTATTTCGACAGTTTAGATTTGCCGGTAGAAATTGTGCCGCTCTATGGCTCGGTGGAATTAGGACCGATTACCGGGATGTCGGAGGCGATCGTCGATCTGGTTGCTACCGGCACCACCTTACGCGAGAACGGCTTAATTGAAACCGATGTGTTGTTTGAAAGTACGGCTCGCTTAATTGCTCATCCCCTCAGCTACCGCTTAAACCAGGATGGCATTAGTGAATGGATTACCCAGATTCGCCAGACGATCGCGGCGACCGTTGGCAGTGGTAATGGTTAAGCGTTTTGCTGGCTCGACGGATTTATTGGGGATAGATGGTTTTGGGCTGAAGTTTACCATCACAGGCAAAATCAGCTTCAAATTTTTGTAAGACAAATTTGTCGTTGACCAGTTGGTAAGTTCCCGTTGTGCCACAGTCCCCCACTCCCCGATATTTGGTGTTCACCACCAGACGTTTTTGATCCGAATTATAGGTAGGATAGCCAGCCACCGTATGACTGCTGGTTTTCTTGACCTTACCGGCATCATCATCGTAGCGATCGAGGACAAGCGGTTTGACGGTCGCCCCGGTGGGAGTCTCGTTATAGAGATAGAAGGCAAACCCTCCCTGGTACGCCCCGAGAAAACATTGCAGCATCACGATATAGCTGGAATCAGAGATTCTGTGAAACTGGGAACCGAGTTGGGGCGCTTCGGGATCAAGGGACTCACAGCCTTCCAGCATTTGCCTGACCTGGTTCTCGTGCTGCATCAGCCGATTGATCACCTCCCGGTATTCTGGTTTCTCTGAGGGAATCACCCGGAGGGATTCGATCGCGGCTAAATATTTGGCTTGTTCCGGGTCTTCGGCAAATTGAGCCGTAGTGGTCGGAGTCGCAGTGGGAGATGCGATTGGGCTAGCGGTGTCATCTACTGTAGGGGATTGCGTGGTTGGTTGTTGATTGGCAGCACTACAGGCGATCGCGAGTAACTGCAACAGCACTGCAATGATCACAGCCTCAGTTATCCGGTTTTTCATACCCTCACTCCTAAAACCACCAAACACGCAAGAGCATAGTACACCACATCGGTCTGCGCTACAGTTGGAAGGCGTATTGTTCTTGCATTGCTGGGATTCATGACTGGTTCATCACTGCCGAATGAAGAATTTCGTCGTCCGGTTCGAGAGACGGATTGGCGGTTATTTTTGCGTCTGGTGCCCTATGGGTTACGCAATGGGCGGGTGTTTTTGCTAGCGATGGGATTGCTGATTCCTGCCGCGATCGCCGGAGCGATTCAGCCGGTTTTGATTGGGGTAGCGATTTCCTTAATTAAGCAAGAACCCCCGACGACCGGAGGCATCTTTCGGCAATGGGAACTGGGGCTGCGAGAGTTACCCCTGGCAACGGGGATTAATATCCTGGCAGGCACGTTATTCCTGACGCTGATTGTACGCCTGTTATTGGATGCGTGGCAGGGCTATTTAGTCCAAAAGGTGGGACAGCGGATTACTGCCGATATTCGCGATGATCTGTTTCATCATGTTACCTCCCTGGCAATGCGATTTTTTGACCGGACTCCCGTGGGTCGGTTGATTACCCGCCTAACCAGTGATGTGGAAGCGTTAGGGGATGTGTTTTCCACCGGCGCGATCGGGATTCTGGGCGATCTGTTTTCGATTCTGGTGATCGCTGTACTGATGTTCCTCATGCGCTGGCAATTGGCATTGTTATTAACGTTGCTGCTGGTGCCAGTCACATTTCTGATCGTGTATTTTCAGCAGCAGTATCGCAAAGCCAACTACCGGGCGCGAGAGGAACTGTCGGCTCTGAATGCCATGTTACAGGAGAATATTGTCGGCATTAATGTGGTGCAACTGTTCCGACGGGAGCAATTTAATGCCGATCTGTTCCGCACAATTAACCAGCGCTACATTAAGCAAGTCGATCGCACGATTATTTTTGATTCGGCAATCTCTGCCACCCTGGAATGGATTTCTCTCGTCGCGATCGCGGGAGTTTTGGCCGTCGGTGGCTGGCTGGTATTGGGGCAGCAATTGGAATTCGGTGTCCTCTCGGCATTCATTTTATTTGGACAACGGTTATTTGATCCCCTGCGGCAATTTGCCGAGAAATTCACGGCGATCCAAGCGGGGCTAACGGCAGTCGAACGGGTCAGCGATATTTTGAATGAACCGATCGAAATCCGGGATGTGGCAACCCCCAAAACCCTACTGAACACCACTCACCAAACCGGAGAAATTCGCTTTGAGCATGTTTGGTTTGCTTATAAACCTGGTGAGTATGTGATCAAAGATCTGAATTTCACCATTCGTCCGGGGGAAAAGGTGGCGCTGGTAGGCCCGACGGGGGCTGGAAAAAGTTCAATTATTCGCTTGCTGACGCGGTTATATGAAACCACTGAAGGCAGGATCTTAGTCGATGGCATTGATATTCGGGAATTGCCTCAAACTGAATTGCGGCGACACTTAGGGGTAATCCTGCAAGATGGCTTTATCTTTGCTGGGGATGTGAAGAGCAACATTACGTTGGGAGAAACCTATCCCCCCGAGGCAGTACAGGCAGCCGCCCGAGATACGAATGTAGCCAGTTTAATTGAGCAGTTACCCCAGGGCTACGATACCCAATTGCGGGAACGGGGCACTAACCTTTCTGGAGGTCAGAAACAATTGCTGGCATTTGCCCGAGCGGCGATTCGCAGTCCCAGTGTCCTGATTTTGGATGAAGCCACCGCCAGTTTAGATGTCGGCACTGAAGCCTTAATTCAGGATGCACTGGAACGGTTGCTGGTCGATCGCACAGCGATTATCATTGCTCACCGCCTTTCGACCATTCGCAACTGCGATCGCATCTTGGTGTTAAAACGCGGTCAACTGGTGGAATCGGGTAGTCACGACGAACTATTGCAAGCCGGAGGACTGTATGCCAGCCTCTATTACTTACAAATGCTGGAGCAGGGTTAAGGATCTTGGATTAAATAACCTATAAAACTGTTAAACTCTTTTGCCCTCATCCCCAACCCTTCTCCCACAGGAGAAGGGAGCTAGAATGCTGATTCCCTCTCCCCAGGGAGAGGGCTAGGGTGAGGGTAAAAATTGCCGCTTAGAAAATCCGCTATTCTAAGTCATGCCCAACACTCTGACCAAAAATGCCCAGCGATCGGCGGCTTCTTCAATGATTTTGGCAGTGGGTTTGCCTGCTCCATGTCCAGCTTTGGTTTCAATCCGGATGAGTGCTGGAGCCTGACCCGTTTGAGCCGCCTGTAACGCTGCCGCGAATTTGAAGCTATGGGCGGGTACCACGCGATCGTCATGATCCGCCGTGGTAATTAAGGTGGCTGGATAAGCCGTATGGGGTTTGAGGTTATGTAACGGTGAGTAGGCATAGAGCGCTTTAAATTCCTCGGGATCATCGGGGGAACCGTATTCCGACATCCATGCCCAGCCGATCGTGAACTTATGGAACCGCAGCATATCCATGACTCCTACCGCAGGTAAGGCTGCCGCAAATAAATCGGGTCGCTGGGTCATACAAGCCCCGACCAGTAGACCGCCATTACTGCCCCCGGCGATCGCTAACTTCGAGGATGAGGTGTAACGCTGGTCAATGAGCCACTCCGCCGCCGCAATAAAATCATCAAACACATTTTGCTTGTTTAATTTCATCCCCGCCTGATGCCAGTCTTCGCCATACTCGCCACCCCCCCGCAGGTTAGGAATGGCGTAAATGCCACCCATTTCCATCCACACCAGGGAACTGACGGAAAAACTAGGCGTGATCGACGCGCCAAATCCACCATAGGCATAGAGATAAGTCGGATTGTTGCCATTCCGCTGTAACCCTTTCTTATGCACGATAAACATGGGGATCTTGGTGCCATCTTTGCTGGTGTAAAACACCTGCTCAGTTTCGTAGTCGTCTGGACTGAAATCGACCTGGGGTTGGCGATACAGCGTACTTTCCCCTGTAACCAGGTTATAGCGGTAGATCGTGGTCGGAGCCGTGAAGCTGGTGAAGGCGTAAAAGGTTTCGGTGTCATGTCGCTTGCCGCCAAAACCGCCTGCTGACCCAATTCCAGGCAATGCGACCTCCCGAATCAATTGCCCTTGCAGATCGACAATTTTGATTTGGCTGCGAGCATCCTTCAGGTAGGACAACACAAACCAGTTATTTAAGACACTCACCCCCTGGAGGGTTTCCTGGGCTTCTGGGATAATTTCTTGCCAATGGGCGCGATCGGGTTGCGTGATATCAATGGCAATCACCCGTCCTCGGGGGGCATTCAGATCAGTGCTAAACCAGAAGCGAGTTCCGTCATTATCAATAAAGCTGTATGCCGCTTCAAAGGCGGTAATGAGTTCCACAACCGGGGCATCGGCAACGGTCAGATCTTTGTAAAACACCAAATTGCGGGGATCTGTACCCAACCAGACTGACACAATCAGATACCGTCCATCCTCGGTCACGCCGCCGTTAAAGCCCCAATCCTTTTTGTCGGTGCGCTCGTAGATCAGGATGTCATCGGTTTGGGGTGTACCTAGACGGTGATAGTACAGCTTTTGAAAGTAGTTGACATCTTCTAATTTGGTCTTCTCATTCGGGGCATCGTAGCGGGAATAGAAGAAGCCCTTGCCATCATGGGTCCATGACGCTCCCGAGAACTTCACCCACTGGACGCGATCGGTCAAATCCTGTCCCGTTTCCACATCCCGCACTTTCCACTCCTGCCAATCTGAACCCGAAGTGGACAGCCCGTATGCCAATAGTTTGCCATCCTCACTAATGTCAATTCCCGTTAAGGCGATCGTGCCATCTGCCGAGAGTTGATTCGGATCAAGTAACACCGTTGGGGTTGCCTCCAGGGAGGTCAGGGTATAGAGAACACTTTGGTTCTGCAAGCCATCATTTTTTGAGTAGAAATAGCGATCGCCCTGTTTAAACGGAATGCCGTATTTTTCAAAATCCCACAGGCTAGTTAACCGTTGCTGAATCGTTGACCGTTGGGGAATTTGGCTCAAATAGCCGAAGGTAAGTTGATTTTGGGCTTCGATCCAGCGTCGTGTCTCAGGCGAATCGGGATCTTCGAGCCAACGGTACGGGTCAGCGACCTTAACACCGTGATAGTCGTCGATTTGCTTGACCTGTTGGGTGACAGGATAGGTTAAGGCGGAATTGACATCAGGCATGGCTAGAGACTCCAGGCAACTCTGTCCACTGTAAAACCAGATCAGGTGAACGGCGAGACTAATAGCAAAAAACATCCATCTGAGGGATTTACGCCGAACTTGCATAAAGTCTGATGCACTGTACAGAACGACATTCAGGATCGATCGCTTTAGCCCAGCAACCTGGAGTCGCCTGAGTCAGAAATTTAGCTTCTCTATCCTTAATTCATTAAGGTACTGGCTGAGGATTTAACCGTTGCCGCAGGTTCACGGATTTTTTTGTCTTTTTTTTATAGAGTGTGAGAGATTAACCGTAGATTTGAGGAAAAGCGTTATTTCTGGCAGCGCAGAGAATTAAACACAGTTGCCGCTTGTTGCTTGGCATCCTGCCCGATCGCCAATACCGTTGCCATCCGTTTGCCGTCGGCTAATGCCACGATCGCATCATATTTGACGGCATAGACTGGCGATAGCTCTGGGGTGAGGGTCAATTCCCCTTCCTGAATCAGCACCAGGGTATTCATATCGCAGAATGGTTTAGTCTCTGTACGGGAAGTCAGGGGTTTGAAGTCTTCGCCTGATCGATACGACAGAGTGAAATCCGGCGACGGCAATGTGGTTTCGTCTTCCGAGTCAGCCTGGGCTTTTCTAGTCGGGCTTTCAATATCTAATGGCACTCTAGCCACAAAGAGTTCTACGCCACTCACCCGATTCAAATCGCTAGGGGGATTCGTAAAGTCTCGCGGAAAGGTTGGACTACTGACGATCGCCACCTTGGCTCCACCAATATTGGTGCCAAAGACTCCCTGCGCCCCGCCCGGAATTGTATATTCCATCAAACTATCCGCAATGGCTGTAGCGCGTTGAGGATCGACCGCATTACTAAAAAAGCGGACAAACAAGCCTGCCGTACCCACCGCCGCAATCATCACGGCACCGACGGCGATCGCCAGCCCCTCCCAAATGCTGACTGAATATTCAGGATAGGGAGGGTGAGAATCAGTGGAATTGATCATCGTTTGCGTTCAACCTTTTTACCCGTACAGGGACGATCGCAGATCCAAATTTGCAGCCCATGATCCGGAGCAACACCGAACAATCGGCGTATGGTGGCACAGGGGCACAAGTAGATTATGGCAAACTAAAGACCGGACACGATGCAGGATGAGGAACGTATGAGCAGCAGACACAATCGCAGCACGAACCACCCCTATTTATTGCTTCTGTGGGGGACAGGTGTTACCTCATGTCTGCTGATCGCCGGAACCGGGCAATCCACCGGGGTAGCTTCTGATTCCCCTCGACTATCAGCCACTTTAACCCCGATCGCCCAGGGAACCATCCCAACTCAGACTCCTCTCCCCACCGCTAGTCCAACTCCCTCTTCTAATATCTCCCCATCCCCCTCGCCAGAACCTGCCGTAACTCCGCCCCAAGCGGCACCCGTCTTACCACCGGAACCCACACTGATTCCCAGACCCGTCGATCGTCTGGGAGAACCTGCTACGTTGCCAGTCGAACCCTTGCCATCTCCCCCTTCGCCTGCGATTGTGCCCGAAAGCATACCCACAACTCGACCAATTCCTGAATTAAAAGCCTCGCCTGTTCCGGCTCCCCTCCCCCCCATCTCTGCGCCCGCTCCTGCCCCTGTCTCTTATACACATCTCCGAGCC